>JAQXFF010000102.1 GCA_029250425.1 Candidatus Thalassarchaeaceae archaeon
GGCCATACGTTGGTTACAGATGATTACCGCATGCAAAATGTGTGTCAACATCGTGGGCACCCTTGGCGAGGTATCATTCAAGATGGTGTTCGGGAAATCCGAACACACGCTCTAGTGTGTGTGGGTTGTGGCGCTGTACAGCAACAAGGAGAATCTTGCCCCGATTGCGGTTCTCCATTGGGACTTAGAAGGGTGTAATTTCCAATTGGAAATTTAATTTTCCAATTGATTAATCAGATATCTCATCTTCGACTTCTTCAGGGGTTTTCCCCTCGATATCGACACCAGATTCTTCTGCCTTTTCGGTTAATTCTGCAACTTCTGTGCGACCGCCTCGATCCAAATCATCTTCCGTGGTGTCGCCAGCATTCTTGAAATTCGCCAGCCCATCATGGAATTCTCCTTTGGCTTGACCCATTGATCTAGCGAGTTTGGGCAACCGTTCTGCGCCAAAGAGAACAAAGAAGGCGATGAGGACGATTACGAGTTCTTGAGTGCCGAATGCCATGTGCTTACCGAACCCCGCTAGTCCAAAGCCCCCATTCAAGATTCCGCATGTTCAACCGCCTGAAACGGGTGGAAGGACAGCGATTTCAGAAGGCGTGCCCAATTCTGTCGAAAGTGGCACGATTGTCCCGTTCACTGCAGTTTTGAGGATCCGTTGTTCAATACCTATGTGTTTTAGAACATCTTCTACTGAGCAGTTTTCTGGCATTTCAATAGTGATTGAACTTGCTTGAAATTTGTCGCGCAGTGGGCCGAAAAGGAGGACTGTATGCGAATTCATCTGTGGTCCGCTACAGACGGGGTGTTATATCCCTGCTCCACCCACAGTAAGTCATGCCGACAGTACTCGAAGCGTGTGAATTGTGGAAGGTATACGAAACGGGTACAAATCGTGTTGAAGCTTTACGCAAGGTAAGCGTGTCACTAAAGCCCGGTGAAATGGTTGCTGTAATGGGTCCCAGCGGTTGTGGAAAGACAACACTGTTGAATTGTCTTTCAGGATTGGACGAAATTTCGGCTGGAGATGTACTTATTCAGGGGCAAGCATTGTCGCAGATGTCCGATTATGACCTCACAGCACTGCGAGGTTCACAGTTCGGTTTCATTTTTCAGTCGTTCAATCTCTTGCCTGTGCTGACTGCCGTCGAAAACGTCGAGTTACCACTCCTGATGGCGGGTTGTTCACCTCGCGAGGCTCGCGAACGTGCCCTTTCTGCCTTAGAAGCGGTGGGTTTGGGTGATCGAGAAGGGCATTTACCCTCCGAGTTATCTGGTGGACAGCAGCAACGTGTCACGATTGCGCGTTCATTTGTGCATGATCCAGCAGTCATTTTCGCTGATGAGGCGACAGGAAATCTCGATTCGCAGACCAGTGACGAAATCATCGATTTATTGCTGAAATTAAACGCAGAACGGGGTGTTACGATGCTCTTGGTGACTCATGATTCTGAAATCGCAGACCGTTGCTCACGCGTGCTGGTGATGCAGGACGGTAGAATTGTCGAAGATCGTCGAACTGGTGAAGAGGAATAGGGGGTTTTCCAATGTCTCTGGCTGGCCCGTGGACCCCCGGAAAAAGGGTGGCAACGGTTTGTGTCAGTATATTCGCTGCGACATTAACAGCAGCCCTTCAATGGGCCGATTATGATTGGAGTTTAGGCCGGACCTTCACACTCTTTGGCCTCACTCTAATCTCCGGGCTTGTCGCTTGGTCTGCAATGCAGTGGCTACTCTCTAGTCGACATCGTATTTTGGCCGTCATGGCTAGGAACAATCTGGTTCGTCGCAAGCGAAATACCGCACTCGTCGTGATTGGTTTACTCGTTGGATCAGCCATTGTGACCTCTTCACTGGTCATTGGTGATAGTTTGGATGCGACCATGGAAGAGCAATTTCTTGCTCCTCTGGGTGATACGGATTACTACATCAAAGGCAATGACAAAACAACGGGCCTGTGGACCGAATGGAATCAAAGTCGGGCGAACGATATTTCGGACGATCTCCTCAATTGGCCAGATGTTGACGGTGTACGTCCAGGGATGCGGATGGATGCTTCGATCCAATTCGATGGTTTAGGGGAACCCATAGCTACGTGGTATGCGTTTGACGCGAACTATTCTAGTGCTGGAGGTTTCGACCCGATTGGTGGCCATAATGGCATTCGATACAGCGATATCGAAGCTGGAAATGTAGTCATCAATGAGGAATTATCAGATAGTATTTCAGCATCTGTTGGCGATTCGATTGAAATTCATTGGGTTGAGATTGATCTAGAAGAAGGATTGGTCCGCAGTTCAACGAATCTCACAGTGCAATTCATTGTTCCTGATGTCAATACGGGTCATCAGAACAGTCGTCAACCGTTGCTGTTTACCGCATTATCTCAAGCCCAAATAATTACTGAAAAGGAAGATATAATTTCCCACATTGCCATTGCTGTAAAAGGTGATGGAACCGATGCATTGCGTAGCAATATCAAGACATTGGTCAACGAACATTTGATTGCCGAAGATGCTGGTTTTACCATTGAATCTGATGCAGATTCTGGCTTGATTGCTGTGGCTCGAACCACTGGAATTGGCCAACTGCGCAAAAATGAAGTCTACAACCTCACGACCCTCGTCAATGAATCTGACTTCACTTTGGATTCCGTTGAATTATTGCAAGTTCCATTGTACAATATCGCTCAACAATGGCTCAACGTGTCCGGTTTAGCGTCCGCTTCAATCTCTATGATTGAGCAAACCGAGGACTGGGATTGGTATGCTACTGGCTCGGGATTATCGTTGCAGGATGCAAATGGTCAGTGGTGGATTTGGGCACCCAAAGATGTTGATGATGAATCAATACGCGATATACTCCTGATGGGCAATGAATCTGCGATTATTGCCCACTCCGACGGTGTCCGGCATATCGATCTGGCACCTGATGCACCGGATTCGAATTATCTGGAGGGTCATTCGATTGATGCTCTAGCGGTCACCCAAGGTGACAATTCCACAATATTGGCCCTCGAAGAGAATGAGGGCAATGTATGGCTGCATTCCTCTACGGGAGATCTTGAGGCATGGGCTGTAACACCTCTTGTCGATGATGGGTCCGCTTTGGGCGTTGATATGGCCGTTGATAGCGATGAAATTATCATTCGTATTGGTGGGATCTTGGGTAGCCAAACATGCTCTGGATCAGAACCAACAACTCTCACCTGCATTGCCGATTCAACCGAGCGACGTGACTTGTTTGAACATGCAAACTCTACTTGGATTGTGGAAGGCCAAACTCTGTATCTTTTGGATGATGGTGACACCACTCCCGCCTGGGAAAACGGTTTGCCAAATGGGACATTGGTCGCCTATTCGCCCGCAGCAATTTGGGTGGAAGGTGAAGGCCTCTGGGCTTGGGATGGCGTTGTATTCAACGCACTGAATGCCGAATTGCCTCCAGCAGCCAATGTCAATGATGCCGCCTTGAGTTTTGATTCCAATCGCTTGATTGTGACAACAGGGAATGGGGTTGCAATTGTTGATGGAGATGATTTATCGGGCCGCCTTCCATCTCGGATCCGTATTGATTCCGTAAACCGCGTCCCCCTCACAGTTGTTGGCTGTGATGGTTGCGATACAATGGGCTTTCCTTCAGTATCCAGCGGCAACATTCACATTTCTGATTGGGCGGGGAAAACACTTGACATTCAGGAAGGCGAATCTGTGCGTTTGCGCGGCTATCTGCCCGCTTTAAGGGGTCAGTGGGACGGTGAACGCCTCATCGTTGGAGATGCAAATTTGAGTCTACCTTCGCCGCCAGGTCAACCTTCTTTTGCAGACATGACCTTTGGTCTTGTGTCCATACCCGATGCTGAGTTGTTGGCTGGTGGGGGCAGTGGTGCCCGTAGCATGGTCATCATTGTGGGGCCGGGTCTGATCAATCCAGCCGTTTACGATGTAGTCCTAGCAAGTATTGAGGCATGGGCCGATGAGCAGGCCGATTTAGATTCGTCAGATTTGAACGTCGCCCCAATCAAGGTGCGAATGATTGAAGCAACTGCCGATGCAGGTGAAAGTTTCTCGATGTTATTCCTCATCTTTGGCTCCTTTGTCATCTTTGCAGGCATTCTTCTCGTGATGAACATCTTCGTCATGCTGGCTGATGAGCGCAAACCCGAGATGGGTATGGCGCGAGCCATTGGGATGCATCGCGGGGATTTGCGTGTATTATTCGTTCAGGAAGGTGCTTTACTTGGGTTGATTTCAAGCGCAGTTGGCGCTTTAGTTGGTATTGGTGTAGCTTGGGTGTTGATGAAATTCATGGCGACAGCATTCCAAGACACACTGTCATGGACAGTTGTTTTTGATTGGACTTTCCAAAGTCTCTTGGCAGGATTTACGGCTGGTTTCTTGGTCACATGGTCGACATTATGGATGACATCAATGTGGATTAGTCGGCTCAATGTTGTTGCAGCCATTCGTGGTATTCCAACACGCTATGGGGGCGGATTGCCATGGTGGTCAATCCTGGTCACTTTGTTCCTTGGCTTTTCTTCTCTCGGTAGTTTTGCTCTTGCCTTCTTCATTGGTGAGCCTGAAGATGGCACACGTCATGCATGGTGGCTGCTTGGTGGCTTCACACTCTTACTCGCCTTGGTACCACCAGCGTTCCTAATTTTCGGCAAGATCTTGCCTGAGGACATTACACTGCGCGGCATGAGATTTCATCGCCCCGTCGTTCTTCCACGCATGATTTTGTCAATACTTAGTTTGGCCATGATATTTTGGGGTTGGAAGGGCGATCCAATCAGCGCAGATTGGCAGCAGGGTGCTTTTTCGTTCATCATTATGGGTGTATTCTTGGTCGCAGCAGGTGTGCTATTGCTAACCAGTTTGGCACCTTTGGTCACTCGCTTCCTTTCTCGTCTGCTCGCCCCACTTTCTGGGCGAATTGCTTCTGTTTTACCGACAAGCCTTGCCTATCCGATGGCGACTCCCTTCCGCACTGCAATGACCATGGGGATGTTTTCATTGGTTATTTTCGCGGTTGTCATTTTATCGGGATACAGCGCACTGTTCGGCAATTACCTTAGTAATATGAGTTCAGAATCTGGTGGTGATTACGAAATCCTTGCCTTCAGTAGTAGTGAATTGGATCCTGATGTTAGTCAGTGGGATTTGGGTGAGATGAATGTTACAGATTTCGATTCCATTGCAACCATTTACACAGGGGTTGTAAAGGCTGAACGCAGCGATGGTGTTGGCGACCGTCTCAATGTTGGTTTACGTGGATTTGATGATAATTTCTCGCAGCACGGAGCCTTAGGGTTGCAAGTTTGGGCGGAAGAACTTGGTGCAACCCAACAAGAGGCATGGGCGGCCGTACAAGCAGATGCGAGCCTTATCATCGTCGATTCGAGTCTAACGCCACAACCAGAAGGTGGCGTCAATACACCTCCCACACTCAATTTGACCATTGGCAGTTCGATTCTCATCAGCGACCCTTCCAATTCAGGGGTCAATCGCACCGTATTTGTTGCAGGCATTCTCAAACCAGAATCCTCAATCATGGTGCCAGGGATTTACATTCAATCCGAATTTGCGGAAGAGCGATTTGAAGCCAAACCACAGATTGTTTGGTTTAGCATGCCAGAAGATGCCACATTGGCCGAACAAGAGCGTGCAGCTGATGAAATTGAACGAGGCATGATCGAAGAAGGCGTCGGTGTTTTCGTCATTGAAGTGGCCTTTGCCAAAGCGCAATCGTTCTTTTTGTCCATCTTTAATCTCCTCAAGGCATTCCTTGCACTTGGCCTTGCGGTGGGTATCGCAGGTTTGGCTGTAGTTACCATTCGAAACGTCAGCGAACGCCGCCATCAAATCGGGATACTGCGTGCTCTTGGATTCCAGAGAGGCATGGTTGTAGCCACCTTCCTCGTCGAATTATCGTGGGTCTCATTTTTGGGGATATTGAACGGGGCATTGGTTGGTGTCGGATTCCATTATGCGTTGTATGATCGTTTCCTCAAGGAAGATGGTGCTGAATTTATCATGCCATGGAATGAAATTTACATGGTTGTTATTGGCGCCTATCTCTTGACATTATTTGCAACATTATGGCCGGTTCGTCAGGCTGCCTCAATCCGACCAGCCGAAGCACTCCGGGATGTAAATTAAATTACAAATCGTTCGTTCTAGAGTTAATAAAGAAATGCAACATTAACGCCAAAAAAGTAACTTGGGCCGCCCATCACTATAAATACGAAGTTTTTCTGTGGCGAAGTACCCACTGTGAGGGAGGACTGTAAAGTGAAGCAAATTGTACCTATTGTTCTCACGGCGCTAATGCTGACCAGCCTGTTTGCTGGAATCGATTACGCTGATGAGCTGAAAGATACGAACGAAATGGAAACGGGTGGCCGTGCAGCATACGAATTGAATCTGCACGACGTCTTGCAACCACGAGAAACATTCGTGGATCAAGCCGGTAACACTCGGAATGGACTTGACGTTGGTGACACCGTCTATTTCCGGCCGATCATCATCAATGATGGTGACAACGCACACAACGAATTCAACGTACGTGTGACCGTTACACCGGCCGGCGAAGGTCAAACTGCCGTGATCGATAACCTCGATGACGTCGTTTGCTCCGGTAACACCACCGTAACTGGTTGCAGCTACAATACGCTGGCAGCCGGTGACTTCTTGGGTGGCGGAAATTACCATATCCAAGCTGAAAGTGGTGGCGACCTAGCATGGACTCCATCCGTTCCTGGCGATTATACTGTAACGATTTCAATCGATGTCGACAGTTCGATGGATACAGATCTAACCAACAATGACATGACTTACCAAGTCACTGTTCAGCACTACCGCGACATCATTGTCGACCTATGTTGGACAGATGGCCCTGGTGGCGATTGTCTTTCA
>JAQXFF010000176.1 GCA_029250425.1 Candidatus Thalassarchaeaceae archaeon
ATCGCAGCCATTGCATGAGTGTGTAGATTGACCACGGTCAGGATGCATGGTTTGGGCTGGAATCCTAGCATACGTTGGTAGTCGGTTTGGTCTTGCCAAGTACTACTGTGAACCAAATTGATACCCTTGTAAGTCTCTATATGGTGCCCGTGAACGTGACCAGTGACGAAAATATCGGGGATTTCTTGGATCACCAATCGATCCTCGGGTTCTGGAGAAAGTGGTGTTTTTCCACCCCATGATGGTGCGAGGTGCCGCCGATCAATCATTGCTCGCATGGCTGCTTCAGGCGTTTCAAAGGTGACAGTGCGCAATGAAGATACGAAATCCATGATAGATACGCCGTGGTAAGAAAGGACTCGCACTCCATTGAGGCTGAAATCACATGGATTCCCGACAAACATTGTGTTATTGTAGTCGGTTTGCAATTCATGGTCGATTGCCGGCTGAGGTTCTGCTGGCCGTACAGCATCATGGTTTCCTGGCAAGAGAAGCACTTCGACCCAATCCGGTAATTCTTGTAGCATGGTCCCCAAGCGCGAGTATTGGTTGAACAAATCAGGAATGCTGAGATGTTGATCTTGACCAGGATAAATTCCAACACCATCCACACCATCTCCACTGATGACCAGATACCGAATTGTTTTGGCCAATGGGTCATCATGGAACCATTGAATCATTTTGTGCCATTGCGGTTCTAGGAATGTCTTGCTTCCCAAATGCAAGTCAGAGATGAAAGCTGCACTGACGGCTTGGTCTTCACCAGCCGTTCGCCGTTCATGCTTTGTCAAGGCAGGGAAATGAATGTCATCAGCAAACATGAGGTCCCCTGATGTGTTGAATGTGCCACTGACCCCGATTACATCATCATCCATCAAACCGGCATGGACAATTTCCTGATTTGGATTATCTTCATCACGTTGCATTAGCATGCAACTGATTTCTCCCGTAGAATCTTCTAGAGAAAAACGTAGGTTTCCATTTTTCGTTGTATTTGAATCCTTGACGAGGCCAATGATTGTGAAGCCATTGTCCCGACCTGTGAACTGTTTTTTTTGCCGCACAGCTTCATTTACAGCGATTGGACGATTGGGTAAATTCCTGTCAAGGATCAAACGCCGAATTTGCTTGAGTCGGTCGTTAAAGCATGATTGTATATCCTCCTTCTTCCCCTCGGTAACACTCTTTCCTGTGATGTCAAAATGCACGGTGATCTCAGCGTCCACATCCCTGGCCTGCATCGGGAAATCAGCTAATTTGTAGTGATCTAGGTCGTGAATCCTAGGGGCTGGTACAGGCTCGGGTTCGGCAATTGGAGCAATTGTTCTTGCCACCACTTTGGTTGTGGTTTGGGCGAGCAATGAATCGAGCATACTTTCATCCAGCATCCCCTTGCAACCTGCATTTTCAGCAGCCCGAAGTAGAGGTTCAATCGATGGTAAGGCCAGTAATCGTTCACGAACAGAACGTGCAGGGATGAGACCCGCAGCCATCACCTTTCGGTGGATTTCGCCCCATTCAACGTCGCTCACAGACCTCCACCCTGACGCGACCGTTCAAAGGCATTACTGCGCCCTATCAGGGCGTATATAGCCGCAGAAATACCGTCGGCATGCCTAAGAACAGCCGCTGAAGCCGTCAGTTCGTGAGTGAAGAGGCTTCCATGCTCGCGGCTCGGCTCGTTCGCCGCCTGAAGAAGGAAGGTTGGAGCCTGTCTGTTGCAGAATCCTGCACCGGTGGTTTACTCGCCAGTTGTTTCACTGACATCTCGGGCGCCTCATCGTGGTTTACACAGGGTTGGGTGACATATTCGAATGAATCAAAAATCTCTCAATTGGGTGTGAATCCAACCAAATTGGAAAAACGTGGTGCCGTCAGCCATGAAGTTGCTCTTGGAATGGCGCAAGGTGCGCAATTGTCATCCGGCAGTGGCTTGGTCATTTCGATTACAGGTGTTGCCGGCCCAACAGGGGGGGATGTAGGGAAACCAGTTGGTACCGTTTACGTGGGAGTTTGTGTTGGTGAATCATATCTTGTCCGCCGAGGAGAATTTGGCGGGGGGGATCGCGCCTCGAACAAACATTCGTTCGTTCTTTTTGCCATGCAGAAGGCCATACAAGCTTGGGATGCACATTTCGGTCGAATCGAAGCC
>JAQXFF010000180.1 GCA_029250425.1 Candidatus Thalassarchaeaceae archaeon
TTGGAGTATTGCTATTGTAAACCTGTGAAGTATCAACATCATGCCCGTTGGCAATCAAATCTATCAAATCGTCTTCTATTGTAATCGTGTATCGAATGTGGTCATTACTCGGATTGTTATCTTCGATAGCAAAGTGGAACATCACTGTGAATACACCTGAATATGTTGAGATGTCAGCACTATCGACGAACCACAAGAACGACCAGAAGGGTACAATCGCGGAATCTCCATCGACTCCAGAACGATTGAGGTTGGGCGATTGAGCCGAACCTTCTTTGACGATATGTGCAGTTGGACAGTTTGCAAACCCTACCCAGTCGCCACCACAAATTTCAAGATCAATTGTGCGAGAGTCAGCATTGAAACCATACTGGTTTTCAACCAAAACCGAAGGTGTCCAATCAATGAGATCATTTGTATCGAAATGAATTTCGGGCATGGGTTCAATCGCAGTTACGATGCTAACATCATCGGAAGCGATGTTGGCCTGAACAGGCGATAAAAATGCCATGAAAGAACTCAAAATCATGAGCAACACTAGGCCGCTAGCACGGTGTTTCTTCCGCGCCCGTAGGGCGCGCTGGACAGAACCCATTGAAGAGACGACCACAAACGGTCCGTAAATACCCCTCGGCGAACCGATACAGTGTCAGAAGGATTGTGGCACACTATGAAATGGGCCACAGGGTTGATGGATGCGACCTTTATGGCGACCTGATGTTGCGAGGCGAGGGCGCGGCCGCTGGTGCACGAAAAGTGCGCGATGAAGGGGGATTAACCGCGGTGGTTGAGTTCCTTTCCGCCTTCGTTTTATTTTTGGTAATTGTCAGTGCTTTTCTTGCTCTCAGTCAACTAAAGTTAGGTAGCAATGTTGCCGATGTAGATCGCCTTGACCAAATGGCCATTGATGGTCTTGAAAGACTCACAGACTCGAAAGGACATGTCGTCCTGCGAATCGATGGTGTTCGCGATACGGGGAATTCGACCGATGATTGGCAACATTTCAATGCCACTACGTTGCTTACAGCAGATTTGTTGCCCGCCATTGGAGACGGAAAGGGCCACTTAGATATGGGGCGAATCTCAGCACTTGGAAATGTAACTGAAGATCGACTCATTCATGGCCTTGGAATTGATGAGGGATTAAGCCTCAATTTGACAATCATAATTGTACAAAGTACCAATGAAGCGAACGTTGGAAACATCATATTTTCTGATGGCTCTGAACGCTCAGGCGGAACACGTGGAGCAACTGCAAGCCGCATCATGCATTTGGATGGCGATTCTGTACGCGTAACATTAGAAGTACACAATGCTGGTAGAGAACCTTCAGGACTGCGGATAACAGAATTCATGGCAGATCCTTTGAATGGACCTCCCGAATGGATTGAATTGGAAAATCCTGATGGTTTTGCAATGAATTTATCGGGATGGAGTTTATCACGACCAGGTGCATTCGAACTCATTCAGGATGGCGCCTTGGCAGCTGGAGCAAGAATGATTTGCACTGGGAATCCAGTTACTCAATACAACCCAAACGATGTGACGATGATCGACATGGCATCAACGGGGGTTCTCGGCACAGGAACCATTGACGCATTGACTGTTGAAGGCGATACCATCACATTGGGTTGGACCCGCCCCGGAACAATTCTGACAATGGATGTAATGGTAGTGCATTGGGATGGTTCATGGGACATTCAATCCAATCACTCAATGACATACAACTTGGGTGGGTTTTCGAGTAGTCCAACGAATTGGACATCTGTTGATGGCGGCACGCCCGGTTGGTGAAGAAACCCGTTATGCGGGTATTTTTAGCATCGCTCAGTCAATCGGCTTATCTACGGCCGGCTGAATCGCGAGTTGTTCCCATGATGCCGAGCCCGCAGTACGAGCGTGACAGATGTGTCACCGGAATTCCAGGGTTGGACGAAATATTGAGGGGTGGAATCCCTTACGGTTCAACCGTTCTTGTCGCTGGAACCTGCGGTTCAGGTAAGACAACTATGTGCATGGAATTTCTGGTCAACGGTGCAAATAATGGCGAAGCTTGTGCACACTTTTCCGCCACAGAACCTTCGGTAAAACTTCTAGAAAACGTCCGTCAATTCGATTTCTTTGAGATGCGTTTGGTTGATCAAGGACTAATCAATGTCTTTGATATGGATGTTCTGTTCTCGTGGCTGGGGATGACGAAGTCTACATTTGAGTTGTCAGATATTGATGCAATGGTCAAATCAATTACAGATATCGTCAACACAATCGGTGTCACACGATTGGTCATTGATTCGGTTACAACATTGTGCTACAAAATCCCCAGCGAACAACTGATTCGTGATTTCTTGTTCAAATTAGGAAAGGCACTTGCAACTCTGGGTTGCACGGCTCTATTGGTGTCGGAAATTACGTCATCCGGCGCCAAAGCATATTGGTCATCCTTTGGTGTAGAAGAAGCAATTCTCGATGGAATCATCGTCCTCGGAGACGTTGAACGAATGGGCCACCTTCTACGATTCATTCAGGTTGTGAAGATGCGAGGTACTTCGCATGCTCGTGCGAAATATGCTCTCGAATTGACACCGAAGGGCGTCATGCTAACACCGATGTTGAAATGGGGTGCCGTAAATGATTGAGTTGGATACAGGGATTGCCCAACAATTGGCTGAGGAAGTTACGCCATCATCGGCGATTCAGGTACGCGTAGGTACAAGTAATTCAGAGTTGATTATCGCATCATTATTGCAGCCATTGATCCAGGGTTTTGAAATGAAAGGAGTTTACATCTGCGCCTCCCGTCGTGCGACTGAAATAATCGAAAACCTCGAACAGATTGGTGTTGACCCCAGCGGGATTCAGTTCATTGATACGGTTTCGAGTGGTTTCATTGGTGGCACAGAAGTCCCATACCCAAATATTCGCTTTGTAGATAGCCCCATTATGCTAGAATCAATTATGCTAAGAACACTGTATCATTTGAGTGGATTCACCGAAACTGGCAATTTCGTGATTCTCGACTCTGTTAACGCCCTGTCTATTTACAATGAAAAGAGGATGTTGGCTGAATATCTCCACACATTCATCAATACATTCCGCGCGCGTGAGGTACTCACTGCAATTATCAACGTGCCAGATCAGACACCACCAGGAGTCTTGGCGAATTTGGATTTGTATTGTACCGACCTTATCGACCGCGGACAGGTTATCATCAATTGAGGGGTGTTGAAAAATGACAACGACTGTTCGATTTGACGCTGATGATGAAGAATTCTATGGAGATATGGCAAGTATTGGTTCGGCCAAATTCGATGCAATTCTCACAGGTAAAGCACTCAACGAGGGAAGTATCCCTCGTGGATTTACACTGTTGGCGATCGGAAACCAAGGTGCAGGAATGGATTTGTTCGGAAAGCAGTTTTCTTCAGTCGCTGAAGATGCAGGAAATACACTTCTCGTATCTACCGCTGAAAGTCAAGCTGAAATTCTCTCACTGTTCACACGTTATGACTGGCCTACCGATATCATGGTCAGAACCATGGGTGAAGAATACAATCGAAACGTTCTCGAGAGAGATTTGAGAGCCAGCAAATATCGACTTGAAGGATTTACAATGCAAGACATACAACGTCTTGCACAAACACGGTTCGTTGAAAATGAAGTTCACGATTATCTCACAGACCTAACCAGTCAGATGACATCCTTGCCTCCCTACTTCAGGGCGGCTATTGACAATCTGGACTTTTTCTTTGCCAGAAATGAGCCATCTCGTGTAATTTCGATGTTGCGCATGATTCAGGCACACACACAATTACACCGAGGCGTCCTTCTACTCAATGTCTCAAGCGATATGGTTGACAAATCCGTTGTTCGGGAATTGTATTCGATTTGTGATATTGTAATGGAGTTTGAAGTCGGCATGATGGGGACTGATTTTGAAACTCGCATGGTCATTCGAAAATTCCGAAACGGACCCGAGAATCTCAAAGCGATCTCATTCCGCGTCACCAAGGATGAAGCCATCACACCTGAAACAGTGGAACGAATCGCTTGAATAGTCCAACTGGTTGTTCCGATGCAGAGGGATTTCGGATAACCCCTTGTTACCTATCCGAATCGGTTTGTTGATACATCGTATCTATTTCTTCACCATTTCATGTAGTCGAGAATCGTCCTCTTTCTCAGGCTCTTCTTCTTCATCCTCTTCTTCGGGTTTTGGAGTCAAATTCTCTATGATTTTCGATCCAGGCAATGAAATGCCAAGCATCTTGCTCAATCCTTTCATGGTAACGCCTAAACCAATTAA
>JAQXFF010000149.1 GCA_029250425.1 Candidatus Thalassarchaeaceae archaeon
CCCGATAATCAGGATTGGTGCACGCAACACTGCACGGGTCCCGCTCGCCATCAGTAGTTATGCCCACAGAACACCTCTTGAACGTTCGTGCGTCAGGCCTATTCATGGGACACATAGTGTCCCAGAAAGCAATTTTCCGAATCCTTGAATTTGCGAAGCGTTCATAGAGGGGTCTTCGGTCGCCGAATCGTCTTGGACAGCTCTCCTCTGGAGGCGGCAGCCGATGAGGGACGGGAGGCTTACGGGTCTTCCGTCCTTGGCTACCTCTTCCGCTGAGGGTGAATCTAGGTGGAGGAAAAAAAATGTACAGTCTCGAAACAGTCGAAGATACCATTCGAATTCCAGCGGAGTATATCGAAAAGGGCAAGTCCCTTTCAGAGCACGTCGACCGTCTTGCAGCAACTGCATTTGAAGGAAAATTCGATGATGATGGCAACTATATCTTGCTCACATTGGATCATGAATTGCAGGGCCGTGGCAGAATCATCCACGGGGATGGCGCGATTTACCAAAAAGTGCGCTTCAAGGCTCTATTATTCACAATGGATGGAAATGAGATTGTCGATGGTGCTGTTAGCGAAGTACACGAGTTTGGTGCATTCGTTCGAATTGGTCCTATGGAAGCCCTTCTGCACAAGAGCCAAATTCTTGATGAGCAGATTGACATCAACGTCGGATTGCGCCGAATTGAAGGTCGTCAATCCGGGAAATATCTCGCTGAAGGAACAGCAGTTCGTGCTCGAATTGTATCCTTGTCATTGAACCCCCACGATCCACGATCCAGTAAGATTGGTTTGACTTGTAAGCAAACTGCTCTTGGTGCTCACGATTGGCTTACCGAGGAGGATTGATTTCCATGGCTACGAAAGACCTTGCTTGCCCAGAATGTCGGCATATTGTTCAAGTTCAGGATGGTAACCCCGGTTGGTGGCTAGTCTCCAACAACGAAATCAAGGCGAAGAACAAGAAGGCACTTTCCATCTTGGCCTTCGCAACAGTAAACGGTCGCGACCCTGATGAAAAGGAGCGAAAGGAGTGGATGAAGGTGAACAAAGAAGACATTGAGAAGGTCAAGGTACCTGAACCCGCATGTCCATTCCACCCTGATACCAAACTTAGTGCAGATTGGCAAGGATTCACAATCTTACTCAACCCCCCTCGAAGTGAAGTTGCTCGCGCTCTAGGGATTGACACACCTGGAAGTTATGCTCTGAAGGTTAGGCACACATGATGGAGGAATTTGTATGGAAATTATTGAACGAAAAGAAAATCCGATTCTAAATCGTGTTGAATTGTCTTGGCAATGGCGCCACACTGGTGCGCCAACACCCACCCGTGCTGAAATTATTGCTGCCGTGGTAAAAATGGAGCCTGGTGCGACCAAAGACCGCGTTCTGGTCAAGTCGGTCAACACACGTTTTGGCCAACCATTGACCTCAGGGAACGCAGTTGTCTATGGAGATCGAGCCGATCTTGAGAAGGAACCCAAATACATTCTTGCGCGTCACGAAATCTCAGAAACAGACGCTGTTGTGGAAACCCCTGCTGAAGAAGCACCTGCTGAAAATACAGAAGATGCAGAAATTGCTGGAGGTGAGGAGTGATGGGTGACAATCCTAGCGCAACTGCAAAGTGGTCAAAGTACAGTATTGAAGATGGCAAGCTTACACGAAAGCAAGAATTTTGCCCAAAGTGTGGACCTGGTGTATTCATGGGTGTCCATTCCGATCGCAAGACTTGTGGTCGCTGTGGCCATTCAGTGAAAAACGAGTAATTACTCAAAGTCACTCGTGCGTCCGACTGGGACTTTGAGTTCAGTCAGTAATCTCTTGATGACTCTTCGCTGCCACCCTTTGAATGATTTTCGATCTAAGTGAGCCATTACCATCCCGCCGGGGAACGCACTGCGCGTACTAGCCACACAAACACGAATTGCATGTTGCCAAGGCCCCTCGGGTAACACTCCAGTATCTGGGTCCCATTCTTCATCTTCGGGTTTATCCATTTCAAGAGCATAATTGGCGAGTTGATGCCCAGCCCAACAGTCCGTTTTCCTCAATACATCGGTATGTCTGGGGGCATAATGTCCCCCTCCAATACCGATCATCACTTTGGCCACAGATTTTTCATCATTTGGAATTGAATTCCAGTTACCGATACCCTGGCTGCCATCAAGGCCTAGACCAATTTCCATTACATCTGCCCAAACCTCAGCAGCATCAACGCGACCCCAGTGGGTTTCTGATGAACCAATTTCAATGAACATGGTGGGTACCTCAAGACAGGGTCCATGGTGAGTAGTTTCGATGGTTAACTCAAATTCAGGGGCGAGTCCACGTTGGTGGGCAAATTGACACATCAGACGATACCAAGACGCAAATCGCGAATTTGGTAGCATTACTTTTCCTTTGACCCCCCCATGCTGAGCCATTTCACCATGGGGGTACTCTCCTGGTACTCCAATGACATGCAGTGTTAGACTTGGCCTTCCACTGGCTGCAAAATGTCTGGAAAGGAAAATCACTTCGTCAACATTCACACCAGATTTTTCCGCAAAACGAGTATCTAAGGCATCTTCCATTAGCAATCGTTCTCCAAACCACCATAGGTAGACACCTTTGATTTCATGCTTCCAAACACGGCCACCTTCAACATCATCAATCTCAATCCACCCTCCTCTTTTTAACAACGCATCTCCTTGAATTGTCGATGCAATATCCGGTTCGGATACGATGAGAAGGGTCACCATTGGTCTAGCGAATACGCCATTACGCTTCAGTATTGGCAGCCCATTCCTTCATGAATCGCGGCGTCTGCCATAAGCCGATGTCGCTGCCAAACACGCCCGTCCCTCCTCGATTTTTGCTCAGAAATTCTGAGCGAACTGTGCTCATCGGGACCGAGGGCGGTATCTGTTATCTTCATCCTGAACGCTTGAATTCTCTTGACCCGATGCGTTTTCCATTCCCTGGGAAGATAACCAACGCGGTGCTGATGGATGATGGGCTACTTGCTTTGACTTGGGTTGAGCGTGAAATTTCTCTTGCCAGGTTGGCAGTGTTGGATCTTCATGATCCACTTCAAAATGGAATTGATCTCCCTGTTTTGCGAAAAGCTATCGAAAATGGAAAAGTCAACCATTATCACGTAGCTGGAGCCGTGTGGTCTCACGTCCTTGATGCAGAACCTCTCGCTCTATGTTCAATTGGTAATGACCTTATTTTTTGCACACATCATCGGGGAATATACCGTGTAACTTCAACATCAGAAGAAGTTTGGCGACGAGGCCCCCTCGAATGGGAATCCTTGGCACATTTACCAGATGGTGACGTTCTAGTGACATTGATTCCTAAGGGTGATGCAATTTGGGCATTTTCACTTGGTGGCGGCTGGTCGGAAATTGATGCCCAAGATGGTACGATTAGGCGACGTGGCGTACTTCAACTCAAATCCTCTGTCAATCAAGTTTGGGTTTCTGATTCTGACGAATGGTTATTCGGACTAAGCCATAATCGCATGGCAAAATGGAATCCGGACAATGAATCACTGCACGTTGAAAATGTGCAGGGCCCAATCCAAGATGCGCGATGGGATGGGGTGAATTGGCTGATTACAGGGTGGAGAGAGGATATTATTTGGAGTGCCTCTAAATCAGGCACTACGGGTGTTAATTGCTCGACAAGGGCCGAGATTGGGCATTGCATTTTGGATCGAAATGAAGATGGTTTTTGGGTCTTGGATAATCGCGGTCAGTGGACGCCTTTTGCTTCAGGATTGAACTGAAGATGCGAAAGTAACCGTCAAAGAGCGCCCTCTTGTCGCGGTGAATGGAGGGTGTGCAATGGGAGTCCTAGGGAGGTTCATGGTTGGCCTGACCAAGTGCATGCCACGCATTTTCGTGGCAGGTGTTGCTCGCCGGTATGTTGCTGGAAAAGACATCAACAGTGCAGTTTCTGTGATGAAAAAACTGAGTGCTGAAGGTGCTTGTTTTACGGTGGATGTTCTAGGTGAAGAAATATCAAATCTAGATGAGGCTCAATTTTTCATCGACGAATATGATCGAGTTCTTGATGCGATTGTCAATAATGGCCTTGACGCTAATTTGAGTATAAAACCCACCGCGTTCGGATTGTTAATTGATGAAGATAAGGCTTACAGAAATATCGAAAGGTTGCTCCGAAACGCAGCAGAACACGACATCTTTGTTCGGCTTGACATGGAAGATCATCGGGTCACACAGCCGACGATTGACATTGTCCTCGCTATGCACGCGAAGGGGTTACGAAATGTGGGAACGGTATTGCAATCACGTCTTTTCCGCACAACTTCTGACATTGATGCGATATGTGAAAAATTGGGTGGCCATGCTGATTTTAGAATATGTAAAGGCGTATATTTGGAAGATGAATCAATATCGCATTCCAAATATCAACCGATTGTTGATGCATTGAACCAACATGTCGACCAAATTCTTGATCATGGTGCCTACGCAGGAATCGCATCCCATGATTGGCCGATTATCGAACATACTTTGGCGGCACTTGAAGCGAGAGGGATGGGTCCAGATTGCGAGGATCCACGGGATGGTTGTGCGGGAAGCCGTGCAGGTAAGGGGCCGGGGTATGAATTCCAAATGTTACTTGGTGTTCGTGGAAACATCCGACGACGACTGTCAAAAGCAGGACATAGGACTCGAATTTACATCCCATATGGTGAGCGGTGGTACGAATATAGTATGAGGCGTTTAGATGAAAACCCAGATGTGGCATTCCACATTACAAAATCGATTTTTATGCCATGGACAAATCGTCGATGATTAAAGATCGGACAACCTTTGTGCAATGGCACCCATTGCAACTGCGGTTTCTAAACTAGCGCCAATCCCAGTCAACTCAAATTGGTCAGGGCAGCTGTCGAGCAGTTTTTTGGGTAATCCTTGGCGACCTAGACCAATGAACATACAGATGCCACCGTCATACGTGGCC
>JAQXFF010000181.1 GCA_029250425.1 Candidatus Thalassarchaeaceae archaeon
ATACTGACGGTTTGTCCGAACACTGGAACATGTCGTTCCTCATCAATCCGTTTACAGCAGCTCAAGGCGTTTTGATAGATTACAACGGTTATGATCCTACTACAACAGTTCCAACAAGTGGAAATGCACCAGAGTTCTACTGGTACTTACTCTCTCGTTGGTCACCTTGGAATGGCGGAAACGACGTCGATATTGATGCTGATGGAGACAGTTTACAGAATGGATTGGACGTTGACCAAGATGGCGATGGGATGCCTGATTGGTGGGATCAAGACGAAGGAAATGATGGCCAATTAGATGTGAACGATTTCAAAATGGGTGGTACATTCACCAACAGCAATGAATGTGGTTGGACCCGTGAAAGTGGTTACACATGTGGATATGAATACGCCGCTTTGTATCGTTTACCACTGGATGCTGGCTTCAACAACGGCCAACTCAGTGTACCGTTTTCGATTCGACCGGACCCGAACTTTACGCAAGGAACATTCACACCCCCTTCCTCATCGACATCCAACTATGGTTGTTCAGCGACATCGTGTTATCACATACCATTCAATGGAGCAACAGTTTCTGCCTTCAATTATTCACAAGTCGCCCACAACCGCGACCTTTTCTTGACTTGGATAGGCCTAAGCACAGGTTTGTGGAATTGGAATGCTGACATTAACGGCAATGATTTCCCTGATGAGAATCTTGCTGATTTGTACAATGACGACACAGATCCTGACGACGATTGTGGGAATGTGGTTGTTGTTGATGGTCAGGGCAATGAATACGCGCCAACATGCCAATTCAATGACACTGCAGATTTGGATGATGATTTGGACGGGATGTACGATTTATTCGATGTCGATGATGACAACGACGGCATATGGGATTTCTTAGAAATCGATTCTGACAGTGATTGGGACGATGATGCCAATACAAACCCACCAGGTACATTCTTCACCGGTTTCAATTGTGATGACAATGATGATGACGGCACAGATTCAGACCCAGATGACGATGGTTGGTATCAGGCGGTGTGGGATCAGGGAATTCAGGGCCAAGGTCTACTGTTCCCTGAGTTTTATGACGTTGACAATGACAATGATGGTATCCCCGATGGCGAAGATTACGATGACGACAATGATGGTACTCATGACGACGTTCAAGAGACGCAATGTTTCTGGGGTGAAGAACAGTCACCATGGGACCATGACAATGACGGAACTCTAGATTGGGCAGACGATGATTGGGATGCAGATGGTCGTGCAAATTTACAAGAATACTCCGGCGCAAATCCACTTGTTGCTCCATGGGACCACGACAATGACGGTCTTCGTGATGACATCGATGAGGATGATGATGCAGACGGTATGCACGATGAAGATGAAATCATGCTATGGCCAACCCGATTTGGCCGCAATTCAACCAATCCTTGGGATCACGATGATTTCGGTAATGGGGAAGGAATAGCCAACCCTAACAATCCTCACACTGGACCCGACGTCGTTGATTTAGACGATGACAATGATTCACGAAATGATGGTAACTTCGATATTCTTGAAGAAGGATACAACAGTGATCCTTGTTACAATGGAAACCTATCGAGCGATTGGGATCACGACAATGATTGCATTCCTGATGAGGATGACAAGTTGCCAACACGTGTTGAATTGGGATCATATGATGGTCAAAATTACACAGTTCCTGGCACATTGTATCTCGATGCACAATTCCCTGCGATTTTCTCAGGCACGGTATTCGCACTAAACATCTCATCAGGTACATGGGATCCAGCGGGTAATTTGCCCGTACAAGTCCACGTTGCATGGGTGCAGAACGGTACTTCAGCGATTGAGACAATCGATGTACTGTCAAATGAATTTGGTTCGTTTAGTGTCGGCCAATTCCTCTTCCCAGAGGACATTCACGTAGGTGACAATACTACCTACGAAATGTGGGCGGAAGTAACTGAGATGTTCATCCATGATGGCTCAGAATCAAACAAGTATCCAGTTGCAGTTCACGCCAACCTATCGCTTGATTATGTATCATGGACCTACTTCAGAAGCGATGAGCAACCACTTTGGCTTGACTTCAAAGCACACTACACTGTAGATTGGGAACGTGGTATTTTCGATCAACGATTGGTGCACGCACCAATCACATTCTCTGTGAGCGGTGGTCCATTCGGAAACCGAACAACACCAACCAATTACACAGGCTTCGGACAAGGATTCCGTGCTGATGAGGGTGGTTGGGCCAGTCTGACATATGTACAGAGTTCTGGCGCGGTTGGCAATTGGAAACAAGTACGTTGGAATTCCACCTATGATAATGGTCCAGGCATGCTTCCCGGGGGTTACGAAGAGATTGTTTGGAACAATTTCTCTTTGACTCACGATGTTGTTAGCAGTTATGCCTACACAAACACAAGTTTACCAGTGGGCGATTATGAAATCACAGGCCGTGTTGATCCATCCCTTGGCTCAGAATGGCCATGGCCGTATGTGACGGGCGATGAAACCGATCCATTCATGATACGAAGCATGCATCGAATGTATGTCGAAGCTGAGTTGATTGTCGCTGGTCACAACCCTGTGTACTATTACGACTCAACACAGTTCACAGGTAGTAGCTATGGTTCATGGCGTGCTTTGTTCAGTCAGCAAGGTCTTGATGCAGCAGGCATTACCTATGAGGAAGCTCAACTTGGCAAACCATATCCGCAAGTATGGGACGGTAGTGCAGCATCGCTGCAAGACGAATCAGCCAAGTTGCGTCCATTCCTGCGTGTGAATTCAACACATTGGTTCATCACCATGCAAAATGGTGGCGACTTTGATTCTCCACCTTGTGGACAAATTGACCCAACCGATCCAAGCAGTGAATTGCGTTGTGAAATTGTTCCAGAGATGAATACAGGTGAAACCTTCCGTGTGATTGGCAACGTGACCAACCGCACAGGTACTCCATGGATTCAGGATCCAATGGCACTGCAGGTTGATTTGGACAGTAACGGTGTATTCCAAGGTAGCCAAGAGACCGGCTATGCTCGTGTGCCAACCATGTACGGTGGGGAAGCCCGCTTCGATTACAATTGGACCTGGTACAGTCAGTATCAAGCATCCACCTACGGTGTCCGTGTTGATTTCACAAATTCTGAATTCTACTTCACAGGTAACCTGACAAACGTACTCGCAGAAACAGGCGCTTACAACAATGTCTCTGTGGTTGGAACAACGGACTTCCAGTTGAATACTCTACCGCGATTGTATCGTAATCAGAATGCAACCGTAGAGGCACGCTTGGTCGACAATGCACTCCAACCAGTCAAGAACGCACCAGTCAATTGGACATGGTCTGCGACTGGTGAAAGTAATTATTCTGAGACGGATGCGAATGGTATTTTCAAGATTGATTTGAATATCACTTCCACAGACAATCTAGGCAACTTTTCGTTGCAGTTCTCGTTCCCTGGAAACCCACTATTGCAGGGTTCTTTGGTGAATCAACCAATGTGGGTTGTTAGTCGGACCTATGTAGACTTGATTTCTACTACACCCAACCTGCGAAGCAGTGGCGAGGTGTGGCAGTTCTCAGCCAAGGTGACCGATGACAATAGCACACCATCTCTGCGAGATCCAGGTGCTGCTCTAGATGGAAACGGTGCTGAAGGTGGCACAGTTCAGGTTATCTTCGAAGGAACCGATTTCGATAATGTACAGCACCGTCAGGTGATGTTCGAACTCGAACCCAATGCGGGCGACATCTATGAGCAATTATTGCTCGATGCCCAAATTCTACGAGAGGACCCCTCGTCCTACTTGCCAGATGGTTTTGGTCCCGTGAATGTCATCTTAAGATTCCAAGAGAATTTACCACACGAAGGGTGTGAACAATTACAAGAATATCAATTGGCATTACAAGGCGCATGGGACCCATGTGTTACCGTTCAAGGCAGCGATCATTACCGTCGTGTCATGAACTACAATGTGGATGGATTCTCATTGATTGGACGCACGACACTTGATGTCGATGATCAGATTGTATACACCAGTGAGATTGATCCCGTGACTGGCCAGAGCATTGAGAAGCCAATGGTCATCACTGGGCAGTTGGTCGATGAACTTGGAAGCAACTTGACCAACCGTAATATCCGCGTGTCCTATGAGATGCAAGGTGGTGTTCAGGGTGTCATTTCATGTCAACCTGGCACAACAGACATGGATGGTTTCTTCGAAATCGTTTGTCCACTTGAGGATGTTATGGCTGGCCAAGCACGAGTCACGGTTGAGTACAATTCGTATGACAACAATGACCGTTACAGATACAAGAATGCCAGTATCACTCGATTGTTCCCAGTCTTCAGTAACTCGAGCTTGCTCGTCTCTGAAGTTGGTCCATTCAAGACAGATGTCGACCGATACGAGTATCCTAACGGTGATTCGTATCCCGTATTGTACCTAAAGGAAAGTTACCACATTCACGCACTACTTGAGCAGAGTAACGGTAACCCATTGGGTGGCAAGTGTTTGAACATCTACATTGATCCAGATCAGAACACTCGACCCGTTGCGACGGCGATAACGGGTGATGAATTCGGCACAGTCGAATGGTTCAGTGGTGACAAGGATCAGAATCCGAGTCGAAAAGGAATCGAACCGAGTGGAAATAACCTCGAAGGATTCCGCACATTACGTGTTGCTTACGAACCTGATTTGGAAGTACCCGGCGGTTGTCGAAGTGAAACCAATGCGGTTGTCAATGGCTCACACATGGACATCACAGTGCTTGTTCGAAGCCGAGTTGATCTAGTGGTTAAGGTGCCTTGGCATAGTGCCGATGGATACCTTCCAGGAGATGAAGTTGAGGGCGCAGTAGCCATTCTACGCGACAGAATCGACCTTGCGGTTGAGGATGAGACTGTGACATATGTATTCCAATATCTGAATAGTTCAGACATGTGGGTCACAGATGAGATTCGATATGTGAAAACCGATGAGCAAGGTGTTGCCAACTTCTCTTGGACTTATCTTGGTTCTGAAGTCCCAGGTGCAGATGATGGTGAGTATGCGCAGGATGGAATATGGCGAATTACCGCGATGTTTGAAGGCAGTGATTTATTCAAAGAATACAGCGAAAATCGGAGTAGAACAATCCATGAGGGTGAACAGGCATTAGAGAAAGCAAGTGCCTGGAATCTCCAAGTGATGCTACCGATCATCATCGCTTTCTTGTTCGCGGCAATCATCGGCGCAGTGATGTACAAGCGATACAGCGAGCGTCGCCGAGTGGAAATCCTACGTGGTATCCTCACCGACTCTCTGATGGCGTTACAAGCACGTAATGAGTACATCCAAGTGATTTTCAATTGCTACAAGGACCTGGTCCGCTTCTTCCGCCAGCATGGCTTCATGAAGAAGGTATACGAGACGACACGTGAATTCGAATGGGCTGTACGCAGTGCATTCTACATGGTGCCTGCTGAGCAGTTGGATGACTTCTTGGCCATCTTTGAAGAGGCTCGATATTCCGATCACAACATCGGCGTAGGCCAGCGTGATAAGGCTGTGAGCACACTCACTGCAATCACACAGTCGATTTCGATGGCACTTGGTGATTCATTGATTGCTCGAACCACTGAGCACGATGCGGCTCTGCATGGGAACTTGACCAAGGCCGGCGAATTCGTCGACTCAGAGGGCAACGTCCAGCAGGCCGGGCTCGATGAAGATCCAAATGCAAGCAACTTCAGCCTTTGAGCTGAATGACCCACGGGGTGTGTGGGTGCAGGGCACAGTCCTTGCACTCGCACTCCGCCCTGAAAAGGGAGGAGCCATGGCGCTAGCCGAGAGCATCTCACTCACACCTGAGGATGGTGTCATCGGAGATCACGGAACGAGTAAACGTCGTCAGGTAACCCTGCTAGATGAAGCCGCATGGCAAACCGCTTGTTCAGAGATTGGAACTGAATTGGATTGGATAGTTCGCCGTGCCAACATATTGGTTCGGGGCATTGATTTACCGAAATTGGTTGAACAACAAGTCCGTATTGGAACTGCACTTGTAGAAGTCATTGGAGAGGTAGACCCATGCCATGTGATGGATGCAGCTCAAAGCGGCCTCAAGGCTGCGCTGAAGCCTCATTGGAGGGGTGGCGTATATGCTCGAGTAATACAGTCTGGCTTTGTATCTACAAATGACAATGTCTTGCGGATTCATTCCTCGCAGTAATTGCCTTTTGCATCGAGTAGAATCATCGCGAGGTCAACTTGTTTACAAGTTTCTAGAATTTCTCCATGCATCTGGTCACTGAATTCATCCAGTGCTGCCAACGAATCTGCGTTGGGATCTCGCATGGAGTCGAACAGATGGTTGAGTACACAGGACACCCCGTAGGCTTGGCCGGAGCGGAATGCATGATCGACACCACCAGCCCCAGGGTCTTCAGCTCGTAGTTCCATCATCACTTGTTGGGCATAGGCTGCTAGGGCCCCGTAAACGGATTCCATAGCCACCCCCACAGCCGGGCTTTGATTGAGCGAAGATTGTGTTGAAGAAAGGGCAGCATCAATGCATTCCCTAAATTTCGCGAAGGCAGCAATCGTGTCATGCCCTTCCAACTTCATCGCATCGTTCATTAAATCCTTCCAATCAGACATTGTAATCAGCCCGTTGGGAGCGACGTCGGAACATAGCATTTGGCTGATTCATAGCCCCCTTAAGGGGGCTTTTGAGCACCCGTGGGGTTCATAACAGGAGGGCCGGTGGCGCGGCTACCCACGTCGAGGGAGTCATATGGCAAGGAACAACAAGAAGACCAACCCCGGGCTTGTCACCTTAATCGGTGACCTAAAGGCCCAAACAAGGTCGAACGGTGCTCCGCTGTGGCGAGACGTTGCGCTCCGACTTGAGAAAAGTCGAAGCAATTGGGCTGAACCGAACCTAAGCCGCCTGAGCCGCTTTGCATCGGAAGAGAAGTTGATTCTCGTTCCTGGCAAGCTGCTTGGTAGTGGTGAACTTTCGAGTAAGCACACCGTCGCAGCATACAGTGTTAGCACCTCGGCTCAAGCGAAGATCGAGGCTGCAGGCGGCGAAGTCGTCAGTATCCATGATTTGATGAAAAAGAATCCAACAGGCAAGGGGGTGTACATCCTTGGCTGAAGTGACAACGTTCGTTTACAATGCTGAGGACAAAGTCCTCGGTCGACTGGCTAGCATTGTCGCTAAGCAGTTGATGTCCGCCAGGAGAGCAGGTGAGGACACACGTGTCATCATCGTGAATGCAGAAAAGGCGATTGTCACAGGAAAGCGTACGAGTGTTTTGTCTGATTACCGGTCAAAGTACGAATTGAACCACGCCCGTAAGGGTCCGTTCTTCCCTCGTATGCCTGACCAAATTCTAAAGCGCACCGTTCGCGGTATGCTACCCTATCAGAAGAACAGCAGTGGCCGTGGCGCTCTCAAGGCACTACGTGTGGAAATCGGCACTCCATCGGATCTTTCCGGTGACTTGCCTGATGGCTGTGAATGGGGAGATTCAACAAATATTGAGCGTCCGCTCCCTGAGCGATACGTCCGTTTGGGCGAAATCAGTAAGGAACTGGGCGTAACCGTACGATGGGAGGCTGAATAAGCATGGCTAAAAAGAAGGAAAAGCAAGCCAAGGTGGTCAATACATCTGGTAAGCGTAAGACAGCCATCGCTCGAGCCACCGTCAAGGCGGGCAAGGGTCGCGTTCGCGTGAACTCCGAGCCAATTGAAATTCTTCAACCTGAAATGGCCCGTAACAAGGCCATGGAACCACTGACAATTGCTGGTGCAATGAACCGACTTGAGGGGGTTGACATCATCGTCAACACCACAGGCGGTGGTCAAATGGGTCAGGTTGATGCAATTCGTACCGCCATTGCACGTGGATTAGTCCACTACAATGATGGTGCAGAAGGAATCGATGAGGAACTCCGAGACGAGTTCCTTCGATTTGACCGAAGCTTGCTAGTGAACGATCCGCGCCGGAAAGAACCCAAACACCAGATGGGTCGCGGTGCTCGTGCCAAGTGGCAGAAGTCCTACCGATGAGGTGATATGAATGATAATTCCAGTACGATGCTTTTCTTGCAACCATGTAATAGGACACCTTTGGGAACGCTATTCCAATGGTCTTGCAGATGGCCGAGACGCCGGTGAGATGCTAGACGAAGTTGGTCTAGAACGATATTGCTGCCGACGGATGTTTGTCTCTCACGTTGAGCTAATTGATGCGATTGCACCATATAGCACATCTCGAAGACAGGAGTAAAACCGACACATCTGTGTAAACAGATGTCCCGGGCCCGTAGGTTAGCTTGGCCAATACTTGACGGCTGGGGGCCGTCAGACTCCGGTTCAAATCCGGACGGGCCCACCTCAATGGGTC
>JAQXFF010000169.1 GCA_029250425.1 Candidatus Thalassarchaeaceae archaeon
GTGTAGAGTAAATCATTCCACCACTTGTACCCGGATCCATTTCGATTGGTGGCCAAATCCAGAACGCTCAATCCATGCTGCCCTAGGCTGTTGTTGGCTTTGGAAATCAAACCCAATGCAGTTTCGACATCATAACCGGTCAATCGTGTAACGAGATAATACCCTTGTTCATCTCTTTGAAATTGCTTCAATTCATTTCCTGCAGCAGGACCATAGTTTGAATTCACATACCAATCGGCAAAAATTGATGTAGCATATGGTCCATTGATTAAAGCTAATTCTGAATCAAAGGACGCTCGGGAATTGGTGCCACCATTGACTCGAAGAGGGACACCTTTGGTGGTGACCAGGACATTGAGTTCTGTGAGGTTACGATCTGAAATCATTTGAGAAAGAGGTTCGGAAAAATAGGCAGTAAATTGGTTTGAGTTAATGGTTTCACCTGTTGGGGTACTTTCATTTGTAAGCAGCAATACACGCTCAGGAGGAATATTTCGAGCCAAGGCAAAGGCAGTCCCGATTGTCCGACTCATTTCGCTTTGATTGTTGATAATGACTGCTACATCGCTGTAATCTGCCATTGTTTGGTGAGTAAATGGTTCAAGGACTGCGATATCCCGAAATGGAGACTCATTCCATGCGTCAACATGTGTTCTCGTGTCCTCTGGAAGTGCCACTGCGGCCCAACTCTGCATTGAGAGGAGGAGGACGAGTGTGATTGCAATTCGAGACCGCACGATTTGTCACCCTTGCCCTGAACTTTTCACCGTGTCGGCATCATGACAAGCGGCACCATAGGTGCCGTAGGGGATAAATCTCGTAAATCTGGCGATGGGCATAAAGCCCACCGCCCCCCCCTGTCAATGTATGGCCGACGTCATCATTGCTAGACAGTGCCGACATTCTTTGTTGCGAGTTATCCCCGGTGACCTGACACGTTACGAAGCACAAGTTGCAGTTACTTGTGCCAATAATCGCCTTGCAGGTCGTGAAGGATTGGATGCTAAAATGCACACGGCAGCCGGTGAAGAATTACGAGCAAAATGCGTCGAAATCGGCAAGGTACAGCGAGCGCAGAATTTGCAACCTTGTCCAGTTGGAACAGCTGTGACGACTTCTGCTTACAACCTCCCACAGGAACACTTGATTCACGTGGTGGGTCCCGATTGTAGGAGGCCCAGTCAGGATGAGGGACGCCGTGAACTCATCGTCAAATCATACGAAGCAATGTTTGAGGAAATTACTGCATTGGGTAAAGTGGAAACAATAGTTTGCCCCCCGCTTTCGATGGGGATTTACGCATATCCGCACCGTGAAGGTGCTCGAATGACAATGGAAATCTTACTCGGTTGGCTCGATGCAGAAGAAGATCCCGGTGTCGGCGATTTTGTATTACTTGTAAATGATGAAAATTTCGTGAAAAATTTGAAAACGGTATATCGTGAATCCGAAGATCAATTTCCTGGCGTGGATTGCACTCGAAAATATCGAAAACGACGTTACTGAGGCACACGTGATCTAGCGGTTATGATGTATGGTTCCCAACCATGCCACCCGAGTTCAAATCTCGGCGTGTGCACTCAAAATAGGGGTTCTTCGTAATCATCGTCAGAAAGTGTTCGCCACAATCCATCGGGCACATCATCGTAGACTCCGGCATATGGATCGTCGCTAGAAATCACCTTCTTGGGTTTCACCAAGGCATTCAATGCCTCAGGCTTGAACTTCCAATAATGGATTC
>JAQXFF010000197.1 GCA_029250425.1 Candidatus Thalassarchaeaceae archaeon
CCCGACTTGCTCTTGCTAAAGTAGATCTCAGTGACCGTATGGACCACATTCCAGACCAACTTTCTGGTGGTCAACAGCAGCGCGTGGCCATCGCTCGTGCGATTGCTGGCAATCGCCCATTGCTGCTCGCTGACGAACCCACAGGGAATCTCGACATCGCTTCTGGAGCAGATGTACTTCGTTTGTTCAAATCCCTTTGTCATGATGAAGAAAATCCTATCTCTATTCTGATGGTGACTCATGATCCTGATTTGGCCAGTCAAGCCGACAGGATGCTTCTACTCCGTGATGGTACGGTCGCAGCCAGCGACATTCGATCTGCTTGGGGACTTGATGAAGAAGGGGGTGAAGAAGAATGAGTGACGAATCTGGCATTGCTCTGAAATTCAGAGAATACAGTCAGAAAGTTCGTGATTTGCCCGACAATATTCGATTGGCAGCCCTTGGTGCATGGCGAGGCCGAGAACGTGGCATGGCCGTCTTTGCCGGCGTATTCCTCTCTAGTTTGGTGATTACCACAGTATTGGCTTACGGGGTTGGATTATCTCAAGCATTCTTCGAGGGCTTCCTCGAAATCAATGTCTTTGATGCCAAGGTTGAATTCAACGATGAGCCCAACTACAATGCCCTCGATGGCTGGAGCAACAACACCTCACAATTGTTGGAGGTTTGTGATGAATTTACAGAAATGGCTGAATTTTCTGACTGTACAGTCATCATGGGCAAGAAGGGTCTGCATAGTTCGTTTGATTGGGGTAACGAGAACGTATTCAATGCGGTTCCGTTAATGATGCAAGAAGTCAATTCTACAGATTCTGAACGGACTTGGGATACTGATGGAATATGGGATTATGAATACACGACGGGGCCACCTGTGGCCTATACTCGCGCCATTGCATTGCTTGGACCCGGGGCTTTTGACGGCGTGATTGCAGATCGGATTTCTGAGAACATCATCTACGAGAGGGGAGAATGGGAATCAGCTGCTGATGTTGAGGTCAAACGTGGCGTGTACATTCCTTCGGATATCGCTAGCCTTGCAAATGCAGAAGTTGGTGACAATTTATCGAGTTTGAATTTCACATATACCTCTGAAACAGCCTATCCTGGTGAGATGGATGAGGAGGACTGTGATGGCGAGATTCTGATTATTGCAGATACCGGATTCATGCATTGCCAGCACACAATTACAATCGAGAACGTGACCATTCTAGGAATCTATGAGCCGTGGCCACAGAGCAATCCAACTTTGGCCGCCAATCCAATTTATACAACATGGACTGTACTCAATGAAAGTCAACGCATTGCTCTCATCGATAACGACCACATCTATCTCGGCTTGACCCTTGATCGTGCTTTGCTGCCAACAACATCGACTGCAGATGCGGCAGATTGGTTGGAAGGTTTGGGCCGTTTAGTGATGTTTGAAGAGGATGCCAATGGTGAACGTGTGAATCGTGCCTATGGAAGTGGTGAGGTTGAAGTATACTACATCGACATAATTAGCGGTACAATTCTGTTCCTCAACATCTTCCTTGGTCTAATTCAAGCATTCGATTACGTCATCATGATTCCAATTGTTGTTCTCTCACTCTCAGTTCTTGTCTACGGGTTGATTCTATCCTTGGAACAACGCAGACGTGAAATTTCCATTCATCGAGTCATCGGTGCGACCTCAAAGGGGTTGCGGGGGATGGTTCTGCTCGAACTTGCAGTCATTGCCAGCGTTGCTTGGTTCCTAGGATATCTTTCAGCGATGGCCGCGGTTCC
>JAQXFF010000202.1 GCA_029250425.1 Candidatus Thalassarchaeaceae archaeon
GTATGCTATTGGCAGCCATCATGACCGCTTTCAGAGATGAGCCACAGACTTTGTTGATGGTTGTCGCGGGTGTGCTAACCGGCATTCCAGCACCCAGTGCAACTTGTCGAGCTGGTGCTTGTCCAGCACCGGCTTGCAACACCTGGCCAAACAGAACATCATCAATAATTCCACTGGCTGGATCAATTTCAACTCGTGTCAACAATCCTTTGACAGCATGGATGCCGAGTTCAACCGCTGTCCAATTGGCAAGCGCCCCTCGGTAACGACCGACTGGAGTTCGAGCCACTGCACAGATGACAACTTCAACCATATTTTTCACACCTTGAGAATATCATCAATTTGCTCCATCGCCAGCGAATCCATAGATGTCGCCGTTAATGAGAGAGGGTCGTAGTTCTGGTTTCACGAGAATGGTCCTTACACCCCACAGGTCACCAAAGATTCGATACTTTGTTGTCGCATCTAGATAATCAACTCCTGAAGAACCGCCCGTACCCACACGACGTCCAATGATTCGCTCAACCATTCGTGCATGATGAGTTCTGAATAGAACCATACTTTCTTCCAGTTCGACTACAGCGTCTACGAGAATTCGTGGCCAGGCAAGTAATGGCAGTTCACGATATGATTCAATGAAAAGCAATCCAGCTCTTGCCCGGTTTACTTCTCCATCTGGTCTAAGGAAATCCCGCGCACCTTGACTTGCTGCTGCGAATCGAGCTTTGACAGCCTCGATATTGTCAACACCCTGTGCTTCCATTCGCGCACTTGCATGATCGCCAATACTCGTGTATGCAGCAAGATGGGAATCAACATAGGATTCAACAACTTCAGCATCCCCCTTTGAACCGTAGAATGAACCCATGATGGGTGTTCTAGACAACCAAGTCGTCAGTGCTGCTTCTAATGTTGTCTCCTCTAGTGCAGCTTCCAAACCAGCCAAAGCAGCAGCATCTTCTTCACTTCGAGTTGCGAGTTTGCGGAAATGGCCTAAGGGATCCATATCTGACACTCGACCAACCTGCTCGAGACCCAGAAGAATTTCCATTTCACGCATTTGATATGATTCAAATCCACTGGCAGTTCCCAAGCCATCGCGGAATGCGAGGAAGCCTTGTGGCGTGAGTGTCTCCATTACTTTCCATTGATTGGCCAACAGGCGGAAAATCTCAGTCACACGTCCGAGATGTTCGACCGCTTTCGGGACCTGGGATTCAGGAACGTGCTCAGTCGCTAGAATGTCTCGAATTTCTCTCAACTCTCGGATTACCTGCTTAAACCAAAGTTCGAAGGTTTGGTGGGTCACGATAAAGTGCATCTCATCGTTACTGATTCCTTCATCATCTCGCTGTAGGGAAAGCAATTCATGCAGCCCTAGATAGCCACCATATGTCCGATTGGAACCATCTCCAGCCCCCGAATATCCTCCGCCCATGTTATTTCGCATCGCTATGACGCTTGAATGTCTTGCCCCCTCCACCGTTCAGGTTTCAGAATCGATTTTAACCCGATTTGCAAAAGGAACATTTGATTCATATCGCACAAATTCATTTGTGAACGGGTGTACAAAACCAAGCGAAGTTGCATGTAAGCAGATTCTTTTGAGGGGATTGGTAGTAGCTCCGTGAATCATGTCGCCGACAATCGGGCAACCTAGAAATTGCATTGCCATTCGAATTTGATGTCGTCGGCCGGTGTCAATTTTGATTTCCATCAGTGAAACAAATTCATCTTGATCTTCAATTTTCCAATGTGTAATCGATTGTTTGGAACCTTTGAATGTTGATTTGACACGTTTAACGTGCAAATGTTTGTCTTCCACCAGCCAAGATGAATCAGTCCCCTCAGAAAGTTCTGGCCCTCCTTCCACAAGAGCATGGTAGATTCGTTCCACAGTTCTTTGAGCAAATTGTGCTTGCAAAATCTCTTTTGTTTCATGATCTTTTGCAAATACCATGAGGCCCGAGGTATCGCGGTCTAACCGATGTACAATGTGAGACCATGCACGCGTTGATTCTCGCTTCACATGATCGACACATCGGCTGTGCAGTGTATCTTTCTCAAGTTTATCAGTCGCAATTGAGAGTAAACCTGCGGGTTTTTCAACAACCAAAATAAAGTCGTCTTCAAACAGAATTTTCAACTTTGAAAATTGCTTTTTAGGCGCGGGTGGCGGTGATTTTTTCATCGCTTCCGAGCGATTAATGATCGCAATTCTGTCACCTTTCACAAGAACTTCTTTGGCTTTGTAAACAGGTAAATCATTGACCAACACTCTACCTTCGGTCAACATTTTCCGTAATTTTGACTTTGTTGAATCGGGATATATTGATGACAATGTAGAGAGTAGAAAATTCTCTTCTTCAACATTAAATTCCATTTCAGCACCCG
>JAQXFF010000227.1 GCA_029250425.1 Candidatus Thalassarchaeaceae archaeon
TGAAAACCTCTTCGAAGAATGGGTGAACTGGAGTTCCGTTGATGGGCGTGCAGTAATTATGCAGGGAATGGACAGCAATAATGCATCAGATGCCTTTGTTGATATTGACCACGATGGTTTGAATGCTACAGAGGAGTATTGTTGGCCGTATCCGGCGAATTGCACAGCCCCTGGATTCCCGCGAGGGTTAACAGGTACCGTCGATAATGAGGGTGAGCGGAGCTACCTAGACCCTCGGATTGCGGATACGGATGGCGATGGAATGCCTGATGGTTATGAAGCCTATATGTGTGAACGTGTTGGCGGTTACAACATATTTTCAATGAAATATGAATGTCAAAATTTCGACCCCCTTAATGGCTCAGACATTAATGATGACCCGGATGAAGACGGCTTTGATGTCAATAGAGACGGTGTATTATCGATTACGGAACGCTTTTCATCACCAGAAGAATATATCCAAGGTGCGCCGTTAAATCACACGACTGAGTTAGATGGAATGTGGTGTTCTGCAAGTTTGCCTGAAGGTTCCCTGTTCAAGAGTTGGCCATTTATTCCAACAGGTCAAAATGCAACATTTGATAATTTACTCTCTGCTTGTACTGAAAACGCAACTATGGTCGTCGACCAAGACCTTTGGCTCGGGACCGACCCGCTCCTCGCTGATTCAGATCGTTATCACTGGGATGGATTTTCAATTCGTCGCCTTTTCCCTTCGTTTGGTGATGGAATTCCGGATGGCTGGGAGGTACATTTTGGTCTAGAGCCACTGAACCGAACCAACGCGCTGCTTGACCCCGACTCGGATGGCTGGGATGCTAATCGTGACGGAGGGGTATCTCCTGACGTCAGTCGTACATTGACAGCACTGGCTCTTGGGGAATCGCTTTCCACATTGGAGGAATATTTTGTACATTACGACAATGGTAATTCAGTATTACCCGGTATGAAATCTGTTTCTCTTGGTAATCAAGATAGTACTCATCAATTTTTCCCATTGAGTTTTGTTGCAACTGAAGATGACATGAGTCTAATTCATCATGATATTCGTGATCTCGATGAAGATGGTTCTATGCTCTATGCCACCACACGTTATGGATTGACGGTGTTCAATTACGACGAAATGAACAGTTTTGACCACTGGATGCCTCAAGGCGTGGAATTGCATGAATCCACTCTTCTCTCTCTTCAAGATTCATCTTTTGCCTTGGCAATTGCTACCAATGTGGGTATTGCGATTGCCCCCCTGCAGGCAGATGGAAACCTCGGGCCTCTCGAAACTTGGGCATGGTCCCTTTCCGAAGAAATATTTGCGCTGACACTTTTGAACATTGAAGGGCAGAATCAACATGTTCTCGGATTAGGGCAAAATGGCGAAGGTGCTGTGTTCGAGATTACCTCCTCATCTCAAATCGCACAACAATATGAAATTGCGATAGGGTTGCAAACCGCTTTGAGTCAATCTAATGCGAAGGTTACAGCAATTGCTCATGGCTCAGCAGGTGGAGGAAACAACACACTGTATGTCGGAACAGATAGGGGATTAATCATAGGTGAAACAACAACTGCTAGAGGTGCTTTTGATGCAACATGGAGATTTTATTATACTCCAGAAGTCACACCTTTTCCAACTGCTATAGGTGAATTGCGCTCCCTTTCCCTCGGTATGGTAGCTAATCCTGCCGAAGTGCGGAGTATGGTTCTTGATGGCCCTACTCCCACCAAGGCGCAGGTCTTGTGCTTTGGAACTCCTTCAGGTGTTCACATGCTACACCTCGTAGACAATACTATCTCTCACAGTGGATTGCTAGAACATCCAGGCATCGATGGTCGGTATATGCGAGATTACAATAATGTATACTCAATTCTTCCAACAGGGGATGAAATTCTCGTTGGTTCAGATAAGGGTCTATGGGCCATTTCAGGAGATTATTCTGCCGTATATGGGTTTCAAAAACAGGAAGCAGTATTTGGTGAACTCGTCACAATTCAAACCCTCACAATCGATGGAAATACCACAATCTATACGGGCTCATCACCGGGGCAATACGCCAACCTTGAATTGATGAATCCCGGTGCTAATGATTCAGATAACGATGGCATGCCCGATGGTTGGGAGGTTGCTAATGGATTGGACCCA
>JAQXFF010000239.1 GCA_029250425.1 Candidatus Thalassarchaeaceae archaeon
TGTTTGATGGTCAGGCAATTGTGCGTATGTCGGGATCTGCTCTTGAAGTCGCCTGGTCCGACAACAATTCACAGTGGCATCATCAATCGATTGATTCCGGTATTGTAAGCGAACACGTAGTACCTACAATCAATGCGAGCATAGGTTCACCAGAATTCATTCACGACGGGATTCTGCTTCCGGGAACCCTTGTCAATACATCAGGATCACATGTGGTCCTCGATTCTACTGGCTCTCGGACAATAGACCTCGAATGTGACCACTCCGATCCAATCGAAGTTTTCAGTGATCATTTAGGGAACGATTGGTTCACCTGTAACAATCTGGCAGGTACGACTACGCATGACCGCCTTGAGGGCCACCAACCCATCAGTTTTGGTCCTACAATGTCTTGGGTTGGTCCAATGATGTTTGATGCCAATGGCACATCACACTCTTTGGTTTCCTCCACCACCCTCGGTCTTGAAAACAAAGTCATCTTGACCGTTGGGCTGACAGATACTGATCGTGATTTCATTCCGGACATGATGGATGACCTCCCTGAATTCGGTGGTCAGTGGACCGATTCCGATGGGGACGGCTACGGCGAGAATCCCGACGCTCCTAGTGTCGACAAGTGTCCAACAATCGTTGGATACAGCGCATATGGTCACCATGGTTGTGGGGACGTCGATGGAGATGGTTTTGCGAATGCGGTTGATGATTGTGCAAACAGCGGTAAATCTTGGCGCGACACACTCGGGTGTGGGGATAGCGATGGTGACGGCTGGTCCGACCCATCGGGTGCAGCTGGATGGAATGGTGATCGTCACCCCACGAACTGGATGCAAGCCATCGATACGGATGGTGATGGACGCTATGACAACCACGGGCCAGATTGCTGTGGACAGAATGCAGAATCCGACGAATTCCCTCTAGACCCGCAACAGTGGATTGACGCAGATGGTGATGGCTGGGGTGACAACTCAAGCGCGCCGACGGGTGACAAGTGCCCTGGTTTTGATGGCGCCTCTATCTACGACCGAGGTGGTTGCCTTGACAGCGATGGAGATGGTTGGTCAGACCCCGAACCTCCGACATCCTCCAAGCCATACGGTTGGACGTACAACGCAACACGTTGTTACAATTCTTGGGTGGATGATGAAGGGAATACACGCGCAGCAGGTCAGCACTGTGCTGATTTGTTCCCGTGGGCGCCCGATGACACCTCATCAGAGAACCTCTGTGGGACCTTATGCCACCACCAATGGGGCGATCGCGATGGCGATGGTTATGGTGACAACGATTCACAAGATGCTTGGAATCGTGATGCATTCCCGCTAGACGGAACCCAACATACTGATTCTGATGAAGACGGATATGGTGACAACCCTGATGGGAACAATGCTGATGATTGTCCACTCATATGGGGTAATTCAACTTTCGATAAGAGCGGTTGTACAGATTCAGATGGCGATGGACATTCCAACCTCTATACATTCGATATCAATTCCGAGAGTGGACTTCGTGAGAATGAGCTCGGCGATGCCCTTCCAAACGATCCTGACCAATGGCGCGATCGTGATGATGATGGTTTTGGCGAGAACCCTGTAGGCGATTGGGATCGCTGCCCTAACATCGCGGGTGCCCTGCTTGGTGTACCGGGCCCCGGTTGCCCGATGCCAGTAGGTGACGAAGACGGCGACAACATCCCTGACGAAGATGATGATTGTCCTGATACTCCAGCGGAAGAGACTGCCAATAGTGAAGGATGTTCACCATCTCAGATCGATACCGATGGTGACACCGTATTCGATGACGTCGATATTTGTCCAAACACTCCCACATCTGAAATTGCAAATAGCGTTGGATGTTCTTCTTCACAAACTGACATCGATACTGACGGCGATGGTGTCAATGATGTCGATGAAAACGCGGATCAATTGGATATGTGTCCAAATACCCTCGCTGAAGATTACGCTGAAGTTGATGAAAGCGGATGTGCCCCATCTCAACTTGATACAGATGGTGACGGTGTGACCAATGATTTGGATCTCTGCCCAGATACAACTTCGGGTGCAACCGTAACTGCAGAAGGGTGCATTGTTGCCGGAGCCGATACAGATGGAGATGGGGTTGAAGACACCGTCGATGCTTTCCCCGCAGATACTACGCAGTGGGCCGATAACGATGGTGATGGATTTGGTGATAATTGGGATGACCACTCTCTCGATGAACTGCGTGAAGGCACGGTTGGACAATGGGTTGCAAATGCAACCACGCCAGATGATTGTCCGCTACAAGCCGGACAGTCAGTCGGCTTGACTTCTGGATGTATAGACACAGATGGCGATGGACGGGCTGACACATATCCAGATATTTGGGTAGATGACAATGAACGAGGAACCACTCTCGATGAATGGCCAAATGACTCTACACAATGGATGGACACAGATGGTGATGGATTTGGTGACAATGAATCTGGAACCAATGGAGACCATTGCATTGGTCAACCGGGTGTTGCAGACCACGATGAGAACGGCCCGCATGGGAATGGATGCCCGCCTCTTGATGCCGACAATGACGGCATTTACAATTCCGTAGATCAATGCCAAGGTACAGTTACCAATTCTACTGTAGATCAGGTTGGTTGTGCAGCCTATCAACGAGACACTGATGGTGACTATGTCAAGGATGACAAGGATCTCTGTCCAAACACTCCTGCTGAGGACAACAACCTTGTGGATTCAGATGGCTGTACTGAATCCCAATTACAAGGCGACTCAGGTAATTCATTGATGGGTGGTTCGATGAAGATTGTGGCCATGGGTGCTGGAGCCCTCCTCGCCATCGCCATACTCATGTTCATCATTCGACGAATTCGAGGTGGGCTAATCGATTGGGATGATGACGAAGAAGAAGATCTCTACGATGATGATGACGATGATGATTGGAATCCATTTGGATCAGGTGCTAGTGCTACCCCAACAAAATCGTTCGCTGATTCACAACCATCTCGTAGCCCTCCTTCCAGAGATTCATCACCTCCAAGCAGGGCTCCATTTGGTGGCAGCCAAGGTCCACCGACCAGAAGTCGTGGACCACCAGTTGGACCTTCCGCAGGTCTAGGCGCGTCCGGACCACCTAGCCGCTCCCAACCAAGCGGCCCCTCTCGTTCACCCAGTGGCTCCAAAGCGGCAATGCGTCCAGGGCGCGGTCCAAGCGCAGTTCCAGCACAAGAAACAAGTTCAGCCCCTGCCGGTCCAGCACGTAAAACTCGCCGTACGGCAGCAGTCACACCTGCAACAGAAGGTCATCCCGTTCGTAAAACGCGCAAGACTTCACGTACCCCTGCGGCAGAATCAGTGACGACGACTCGCAAAACTCGCCGAACAGCAGCGCCTGCAAAGAAATCACGTCGTCACAAGGCAAGTGCATCGTTCGACGACCTCTTTGGCCCCGATGAAAAGGTTGATTTTGATGCAGCTGTGATTTCCGCCAAAGAGCGCTTAATTGTTGGTGATTCGGAACAAAGTGTACTTGCTCGTCTCCAATCTGAAGGGTGGAATGTCAAGCAATCCAAGCACATCCTTGGACAGGCCCAGCACTGACACGTGTGGATATGAGCGCCGTCTACGACGGCGTCAACCTATTGAGTGGCCTTCGTTACGCTAGATGTAGGCGGCACTCGATGGTGGACAGAAACGAACTCGAAGGGGCCGCCCTTCCTGATGGGATTGAGGTAGATGAGACTGCTGCCTATTTCGGTATCACAGATTCGAGTGACCTCATTAATCGTCTTGCAGAAACAGATCGTCTGAATGGTCTGGGTGAATTTCTTTCCATCACGGGAGACTTGCTTCTCAAGCAAGCAACGTTTGATTTTGAAACAGCCGCAACTCGGTTGGAGGTAGAGGGTGGGGAAATATACTGGCTGATATCCGAACCATTCGGTTTGCTCTCATGGACAGACCCAATCCGTTTGTACCTTGGACAGGAGGATTCAATGGGCAACCCCGGTAGTTCAGATCCCGGTTTGGCCTCAACAGAGAAAGATGCTCTTGAAGCCTTCAATGACCCCTTCCGATTGCTGAAGATGCTTGCAATTGGACACATGTGTGGTGGCCTTCAAGAATTGGATCAATATCTTGCAAATTTTGATTCATGGTTGCAAGATGTTTCTGGGAATAAGGTTCGTTTCCTTGCCTTGCATCAACAAATTAACAGTGTTTTGCGCGAAACTCAAGGTGATGGTGATGCCTCTAGCCTCTCTTCGTTGACGGGTGGTCCAGTCACCACAGCAACAGTCCAAGCCCCTGAAGGTGTTACACCCGTTAAGGCGGAACCTGAACCAGAGCCAGAGCCCATGCCTGTTGCGCCTCCAGTGATTG
>JAQXFF010000249.1 GCA_029250425.1 Candidatus Thalassarchaeaceae archaeon
ATATTCAGGAGTGTATTCAGCATATTCATCAAGCAGTAATTCAAGGAATCTCTCATAGGAACATTCCTCACTGGGGTGGACGGCTTTCATCCAATCCTGCCAATTGACTTGATTCTCGACAAAGTCACGGTTGACCAGACCATTCTCGACAATCATTCGCGCCCAGCATAGGAACAAGACTGTTTCAGAGCCGGGCCAAGTTGGCAACCAGTGATCGGCCATCGCTGCTGTATTGGACAACCGTGGATCGATCACAATCAGTTTGGCTCCATCCATCATGCCTTCCAGAATTCTCTGAGCGTGGGGATTGAAGTAATGACCAGTCTCCAAATGAGATGATGTGAGAAGGACGACTTTGGCATTGGCATGATCTGGAGAGGGTCTGTCATGCTGATGCCATAATGCGTATCCTGTTCGTGCACCTGCACTGCAAATGTTGGTGTGTGAATTGTGGCCATCTACACCCCAGGCTTTGAGAACACGATTGGTGTATCCCTCATGCCCTGGACGGCCAACGTGATAGACAACTCGATCTTTCGCACCAGTCTTCAGTGAAGAACGAATCTTGGCTGCAATCTCATCCAGTGCTTGATTCCAAGAAATCTGTTCCCAGTCGCCTTCTCCGCGCTCCCCAACTCTTTTCATCGGATGTAGAATTCGTTCAGTGTCCTGAATTTGATTGATTGTGGCGGGCCCTTTTGCACAATTCCGTCCCCTTGAACCGGGATGATGCGGGTTGCCCTCGAATTTCTGAACTTCTCCAGTCTCCTTGTCAATATAGGCGAGTAGACCACATGCGGATTCACAATTGAAACAGGTGGTTGGAACCAAACTGTACCGCTTCTCAATTTGCTCTGGCCAAGCCTGAGCATCTAGTTCGATGTGATTATGCCAATCATCAGGTGAAGGGAACTTGCGAAGTGTTGCACCCATCCCTTGAGGAGTTTTTCGATCTAGGTTGGGGATGATGCGCAAACCCTGCGCGATTTTCTCTATCAGTGAACGCGCCATCTCTTCTCACCTCAGAGCAAGGGCTCCATCTGTGCCTTTCGCAAACCTTCTCGAATGTGTAGAAATCCAAAGTTGACAATCCCAATGAGTATACCAACAGAAACCATAGTGGAAACCAAATCTTGTGTCACCAAATCCCCAGACATGGCCGTTTCAACAAGCAGAACAAGTAGTGGGACGCACAAGATTGTGATACACCCGAAGAAGGCCATTTCAAGCAATCCAATCGAGAGAATCTTTGCATTCGATCGATTGGCCCAAAGCGAACGACCCTTGGCTTGTTTGAGCAACCAACCTGTGTAGGTGCCTGTCAGTAGGGCCAGAACGATGCCTGCCCCTCCAAGTAAAGGGTGCATTGAAGGATCAAGACCCAACAACACAATGGCCACATGAGCGGCCAAAATAGCTCCGAAACCAGTGATGTAATAGGCGCCAATGACAAGCCAAGAAGACCAATTCGGACGCAATAGTACGTAGATGAAGCGTTCTGGTCGATCCAAATCCTTGACAAGCAGAATACCAGTAAAGCCGAGAAGGACCAAACCTGTAACTGCCACCAATTCTATTCCAATCATCGAGTGCCAATCTGGGAACAAGAATAGGGCGACCCAATACAACACATACAGCCCGCTGGCTGCAGCCTTTGTTGCAATGTATGCTGCAACTTCGGTATCCCACAAGATTCCCTTACTTGGCTGGTCATAAGCACGGGTTGCCTTGGGTGAATCCTCTTCCAATTTGGACATGACATCTCTGATGATGGCTTGATCACGAGGATTTGCCATCTTTGCCTTCTTTTCAAGAGCTAGTTGTACAAGCATCGAAGGAGTGTCCGCCTCGGCCAATCTTGAATCTGCATACTTGGCAAAGTGTCCAACACCATGCGCTTGCTCAGTCCACATCCCTGTTCCTGTGACTGCTGTTGCCGCAGGGTCAAGCATTGTATCACTGGTCCCAACATAGAATAGATTTGGCTTGGTTCCCGCTTCGGGTTTTCTGACCTTGACATCATTCTCAGAAATTAGAATTGAAATTGGTGACTCGGGGTCGTCAAGGTCTCCACTGACAATTGATTCAGTTGGACAAACAATGACACAAGCCGGTTCGTAGGAGTTCTCAACACGGTGGGCACAGTAGTTACATTTAGCCGCTGTACCTT
>JAQXFF010000253.1 GCA_029250425.1 Candidatus Thalassarchaeaceae archaeon
GAGGGATCGCCAAACGCGAGTGAGAATATGATTGGATAAACCAGCCACCCGGCATGCTGCCCTGCCGAACCTTGCCAAGGAGAAAGTGCGACAAGAGTAATCACAATCGAAATGGCACCCCATGCGAGAGCGCTGAATTGATGCTTTTCGTATTCTCTTTGCCCAACGATAAGAATGCCATATTTCATTCGCACCAATTCAACAATACATGCCAAAACACCGAGTATTGCAGCAAATTGCACAGGGGTTTGTGAAAAAATGTCGGCAATCGATTCACCGTGTTCAAAGTAAAGCCATGGGAAAACGACCATTCCCACATGGAAAAATCGGCGGAATATATGTCCCCCTCGACCACCAATACTGTGCTTGACGTGGTCTGCTTCATATTCAATTTCTGACATGTTCTAACCCCGTTGAAGAATGTTTAGTGCTTCTTCAATGGACAGCCGGCCTTCACTCAGGCCCTTGAGGGCATCGGCGAATAGCGGGTGTGAAAGCAAGTATTCCTGATGAGTAGCCAAGAGCCGTTCACGAGCACGTGCAATTGCTGGTCCTCGCGCATTGGGGAGGTTATCGATAGCTACAACCATTTCATCAATCCCTGAACCGGTTTCTGCAGAACACAAGACAACGGGTGCGGGTTCGCCATCTGAAAAATTGAGTGATAGCCGAAGATCATCCGCAACTCGCTCCGCACCGGCAAGGTCACTTTTGTTAACCACAATTAAATCAGCCAATTCCAAAATACCTGCTTTTTCAGCTTGAATGACATCTCCACGCGCAGGCCCTTCAACCAATAATAGACGATCGGCGACGGATACAATTCGGATTTCAGATTGGCCGGAACCAACTGTTTCTATGATGACTCGGGTCCAACCTTCGTGTATGAGTAGGTCGACCATCCGATTCAGTCGTGATGGAAGGCCACCTGGAACATTTCTAGTTGCTATAGAACGGAAGAACACATCCTCCCCACTATCCACTGACGCCATTCGCATACGATCTCCAAGAAGAGCCCCCCCCGAAATGGGAGATGAGGGATCAATTGCTAGAATGGCAACCCTTTCGCCACGCTCTAACCAACGCGAGACAATTCGGTCCACCAAACAAGATTTGCCTACACCTGGGGAACCGGTGACGCCTAAAACGCGCCATGGTTCAAATGCCCTTGCAGGTGCATCAATTGATTCTGCTGCAGTAAGTGAACGCGCGAGTTCGCGCCGATTCATGCTCAGGCCTCCAGGCCCTCAAGGAATGAGATCATTTCACCGGAAGTTGTACCGGGTCCAAAAATTGCTGATACGCCAGCTTCGATGAGTGCAGGCCGATCCCGCTCAGGAATAATACCGCCGCCGAAAACAGTGATTTCACCCAACCCTGCATCCCGCAGTAATTCACAAACTCTTGGAAACAAAAAACCGTGTGCACCGGATAATGAAGATAATCCGACTACTTGAGCGTCTTCATCCATTGCAATTCGGACAATTTGTTCAGGTGTGCGTCGCAGTCCAGTGTAGATTACTTCGTGACCAGCATCTCGGAGAGCACGTGCAACAATCTTTGCACCACGGTCATGCCCATCAAGGCCGGGCTTGGCAATGACGATTCTCAAAGGCGTTGCCATGATTGACCCAACCGTGAAGCAGCCTTGAACCCCACGGATGCCTGAAAGAGCCCCCACAGGGGGCTATCTTCAAGGGCGGACTGTGTTAACGCGGTGCTTGAGGGCAATGGATAGCGCAGACGAGCGACTCGACGAATTGCGTCGCCGAAAGGCTCAATCGGAGGCAGGAGGGGGTTCCCAGCGTATTGATGCACAGCATAACCGTGGGAAAATGACCGCTCGAGAGCGAATTGAATTATTGCTAGATGAAGGTTCATTCCAAGAAGTCGATGCCCTTGTAGAACACAGGTGTACTGATTTTGGAATGGAAGGAAACATCATCCCTGGCGATGGTGTTGTTTGTGGACATGGAACCATTGAGGGAAAGCCAGTCCATTGTTTCGCTCAGGATTTTACAGTCTATGGTGGAAGTCTTGGTGAAATGCACGGCCTCAAAATTTGCAAGATCCTTGACATGGCCTTGAAAGCAGGTACCCCTGTCATTGGCTTGAACGATTCAGGTGGAGCGAGAATCCAAGAAGGCGTGGCCAGTTTAGGCTCATATGCTGAGATTTTCTTCCGAAATGTCAGAGCAAGTGGTGTCATTCCACAAATCAGTGTCATCATGGGACCCTGTGCAGGAGGGGCGGTTTACAGCCCTGCAATTACTGATTTTATTGTCATGGTCGACCAAACTGCACATATGTTCATCACTGGCCCTGAAGTGATTAAAACTGTAACCAATGAAGAAGTATCCTTCGAAGATTTAGGCGGAGCGATGACACACGGCAGCAAGTCAGGAGTAACTCACTTTACTGCTGGCTCAGATGAAGAAGCATTGGATCTCACCCGCGATTTGATTGGATTATTACCATCCAACAATCTCTCGGGAGTACCAAACAAATCTCTAGGCGACTCCGCTGAAAGATTGTGCCAATCGTTAGACACCATTGTTCCAACAGATCCAAACAAACCCTATGACGTATGTGATGTGATTACATCCATTCTAGATGCTGGGGCCTTCCTTGAAGTTCAAGCAGATTATGCAGGGAATATTGTCGTTGGATTTGGCCGACTAGATGGCACAACGGTCGGAGTTGTCGCAAACCAGCCGAAGGTTCTCGCTGGATGTTTGGATATTGATGCTTCAACCAAAGCTGCACGATTTGTCAGGTTCTGCGATGCCTTTGGCATCCCACTCCTAACCCTTGTTGATGTCCCAGGTTTCCTCCCTGGGGCCAATCAAGAATGGGGTGGTATTATTCGTCATGGCGCTAAACTTCTCTATGCCTATTCAGAAGCCACTGTTCCAAAGATGACCGTGATCCTTCGTAAAGCATACGGCGGCGCATACGACGTGATGTGTTCTAAGCATATTAGAGCAGATTACAATGTGGCTTGGCCAACTGCTGAACTTGCTGTAATGGGTGCCGATGGTGCTGTCCAAATCATCCATAAGCGTCGCATCGAGGCAGCAGGAAATCCTGATGAAGAGCGACAAAGATTGGTTGATGAATACACCGAACGATTCGCCAACCCCTACCAAGCAGCAGCCATGGGGTACATCGATGATGTAATCGAACCCAGTGATACTCGCCGCCGCCTCATCAAAGCACTTGGAATGCTTCTTGACAAAGAAGAAACGCGCCCTGCCCGCAAACATGGCAACATCCCATTGTGAGGTGGATTGATGTCATCAGAATCCTATGCCGAATCCTTAGAAGGTGTTCTCAAAGCAGCAAGGAATGCTCAACCTGCTACAAAAAATGAAGAGGGCGTGAGCAATTCTCGCGAAAACATGCTTCGAGCAGCAGCATTGGTCGCAGTTTTGTCTTGTATCGACACCACTGACGAACGTGCATCAACCGGCCGACAGATGGGTTCAGCTTGGAGTCAAGATCATCGAAGAAGTGCCATGGGGCAAACCCGCCTAATGGAATCGCGTAAAAAACGCTCATCTTGGAGGTGAGATGATGGGTGAAATTCGAAAGGTAATCATTGACGGTGAAGAACTTGAAGTCGATGTTGAAATTGAGGGAGAAATTTATCGGGCAACGGTCGAGGGCCGCACTTTTGAATTCACCATCCCCGATTCTAAGAGCAGTCCCGTGAGAAAACGGGGGAGCAGAGGTGGACGTAAACGAAATGGGACCGTAAGTGCCAGCATGCCTGGTAAAGTGGTGACAGTGGAAGTCAAAGTAGGCGATACTGTAGAAGAGGGGGAAACGATTCTAATTCTTGAAGCAATGAAAATGCAAAATGAAGTGACCGCTCCAATTTCAGGAACGGTCACCGCAGTTCATTGTGAGGATGGTGTGAATGTTGAGGCAAATATCCCACTTGTCGTGATAGAGCCCCCTATGCAGGACGAGGATTGAAGAGGAAGGAGGTTGAGACATGTCCGGAGATACAATGCCGCGCTGTGATTATCCCGGCTGCGATGCAGATGGGAACACCATTTCTCGACTTTCGCCTGAAGGCTATCTTGTTGCAACTGGGAAGAAAGCCTACTCGTTTAGAGAAGCCTACCGTCGTTTCCATTATTGTGAGAAACATCATGGAGATTTGATGTCTGGTGTTTGGAATCGAGTACGAACTCCCGATGACAAAGACGATGATCATGTCGCTCCAACAGCAATCTAGGTGAAATCATGCAAACTCAGGCCCCTTGGAGTAGTGGTGATTCTCAAACGCCAGGTCAAGTCGTCATTGGAGCGGGGCAACCCCA
>JAQXFF010000257.1 GCA_029250425.1 Candidatus Thalassarchaeaceae archaeon
TAGTATTATTCTGGATTATTTGGTATATTCAATTAGATCGAAATGGGAATCGTGATAAAAAGGCCAAACCTACGCTGTCAGATATCCCAAATCTAAAACAAATCAAGCTTCGTGAGGTACTTCCTCGCACATCAATTGTGGCTCTATTATTCTGTGCGATGATCGCAATTTGGGCGACTCATGAAGTGACTATGAATGATGATAATCTACAGTTCAAAGCAATCGCTGAGGAATGTGAAGGTTCTGAATGCCAAAACGATGATGCTAAAATTTGGCCTAATGTATGGGACCGCACTGTCCGCATGTGGTTATTTGCAGGAATGGTCGCCACATTTGCCATTCTCAAAGTACAGCCACAAGGGGACGTGGGAGAAGAGGAATAATCAATTTGCAATTTGCACATTGATCTCTGAGCCATTCATCGACTTCCCTTTGAGGGCATCAAGCGCATGTTGAGCCTTTTCTCTGTGAATCTCCACCACAGCAATTGTACCATCCGCTTGTATTTGACCGATGGCTAAATCTGGGAGGCGTGCTTGGTCTGAAATGAAATTGTGAATTGCAAGTTTCGAGGTCTCACTTGTGGACAATCGAATTGGCACCATCCCGAAAACATCTGCACTTTCACCCCAATCCATTTGTTTTCGCACAGGGTCCCGGTCCACGCCTTCTGGAAGTTCAGGTGCAGGGACTTCTTGGACCACCATATTCCATGTCGAGATGATTTTGGTCATGTTCGGAGCATCTTCACCGGAAACAAATGACCAAGCCTCACCTTTTCGACCCATCCGGCCAGTTCGACCGATTCGATGAACATACGATTCAGAATCCGAAGGGATGTCATAATTGACAACCATGGTTACACCATCGACATCCAATCCTCTAGCTGCGACATCCGTTGCGACCACGACACGAGTTTTGCCATCTCGGAAATCTGAAATGATTCTCTCACGCTTATTTTGGGCCATGTCTCCATGCAACCCGGTAGCGGAAAATTTGTGGCGATCCAATCGCTCGACAAGAAGATCGACCATCCGCTTTGTGTTGGAGAAAACAATGACTTGATCTTCCTTCGTTAGGCGAATCATGAGACGGCCGAGAACCCATAATTTGTTAGCACGGCCTATTTTCACCATGTATTGATCAATAGCGGGTACTTCCACATCCAAATCGTCACTCATGACATGTTCCGCTCCGGAAATGAATTCATTTGCCGCTTCAAGAACTTCTTGGGGGAATGTAGCGGAAAAAAGTAGAGTCTGTTGTCTATTTGTCAAACGCTCAAGGCACCAGAGAATATCTGGGAAGAAACCCATGTCGAGCATACGATCCGCTTCATCAAGTGCGAAATGAGTGATTGTCTCTAAATTGATGTGGCCCCTTTTACTCATGTCAATGACTCGTCCAGGTGTACCAACGATGATGTCGCATCCAGCGTCCAAAACCTTGGCTTGCTTGTCAATATCAGTTCCACCATATACAGTGACGAATTTTAGACCCTTGTCGCCTTGCAACCATCGCATCTCCTCGCCGACTTGGGTTGCCAATTCGCGAGTGGGGCAAAGTACCAATGCTTGAGTTTGACCCGTTGGTTGACAACTTTCAATGATGGGGATGCCAAATGCAACTGTTTTACCCGAGCCTGTTCGAGCCTGTCCAACAATGTCTCTACCAGATCGAGCCAGTGGTATGGCCTCAGCCTGAATAGGTGTAGCGAAATCCCAGCCCTTAGAAGAAATTGCATTCGCAATTTCAGGAGAAAGGTCCCAATCCGAAAAACGGATGGTCGAAAGTGCATTGGCGGCAGACATCTGTGTCAGCTCGTTCAGAAGGTCTCCGCATCGCGCATTTCCTTCTGCAATTCACCCATCCAATACTTCTCACAGTTCTTTCGAGTTAGTGCAACTCGCTTCTGGCGAACATGTTCGCGGATGTATTGTCGGAATTTGAGGGCCTTCGTACGGTTGACCCCTTTGGGTGTAACTCCGTCCCAAAGATTGCTGAACTGCTCACGCTTCGTATCGAACTCTTCGTCACTCATGCAGATTCCTCGGCGTCGGCGACCTTCCGCCCCTCTTTAACCGTGCCGACTCCCCTACGGGGAGATATGGGTTCACAGAAAGTCGTCTGTTTCGTCGTCAAAATCATCGCCATAGAAGATTTCATCCTGACTCGGGCGTCGAATTGGATCTGGAAGTTTGGAGGGTGACTTGGGCTCAGCCTCCTTTTCCGGCGACATCATGACCGGAGGAGGTGTTGCCAGTGAACCTTCATCTCTTTCGACCTTTTCAGCAGGAGCCAAGTATGCATTCCTCTCGGCTTCTGTCCCTTCCAATGATTCATCAATCATCATCTCTTCTAGCAGTTTTTGAATTTCGGAATCCGTTTCCTGCTGGAGTAATTCAGTAGCAAGTATTCGCGACTCTGCATCCACCATAATGATTGGAAGCATCTTGATGCAAGACATCCGGATATTTCGATCGGAATGGCGGGTTCCATCAGTAATTAGTCGCTGCATTCTGAATGAATTTGGATCCAGTTTCTTTGATGCCTTTAATGCTGAATTGCGCACAGCCTCATCATCATCGAAAAAGGCAATTTCAAGAGCGATTTGTGTGACTTTGGGTGCATGATTCGCAAGGGGAATAAGGGCGCGAGCTGCATGTCTCCTGACAACGACCGCCTCATCCTGTAAACACCAACCAATCAAATCCCACAATGTGGCCGACTTGTGCTTGGCCAAACGCGAGAGCAATGCTGCTGCCATACCTCGGAGTTCCCCTTCTTCCTCTCGAATTAATTCGTCAATGTGTAATTCAGCCACTTCTGGCCAAGAGTCAGCAACTTGTTTGAGCGCATCGAATGCTGAACGGCGCCTCACTTTATCGCTCAATCTCAATTCACGACGCATCGTCTCCTCAGTTACAGAAGGAAAGACTGGCGCCACGATAATGAGGCATTTTTGAGCCGCTTTCTGAACATCTACATCAATATCCTCAAGAAGTTCGTGGAGATGCTCAAACAAATTTTCGGTATGTAACAATGCACAGTAAGGTAAACTTTCCAAGCCAGCAATTCTCAACCGTGTATCCAGTGAACCAAGAGCGCCTTCAAGAGCCTCATGTGCATCTAGTTGATCCCTGCCTCGAATTCGAGGTAGTGCTCGAATACCATCCGGCTGTCGCATCAATCGTTCTTTGTCACTCCAAATGACTGGTTCAATTTCAACATCCCCTCGGGCCAGGGGGAGAATTCTGTCAAGATGGATCGCATCCCATGCCCCTTCTACTGGTTTGTATGCCAAGTCTAGATGCTTTCTGCGTTTCCGGCCTGTCCGCAATGGCTTTCCCGTCTTGGGATTTCTCGCAATGTAATCTCTCATGCAATCGCCACTATTGGTACCGCCCGACCTCTTCAAAGCCACCGGTTCGGGCCGCGCAGGAATCACTAGTGCATGACCTTTGGCCCGCGACGATGAAGAACTGAAGGGGTGTCCAAGGACTGGATAACATGGCGGACCCGGTGGAAATTGCACCCGATATTGCGATTCTATTGGCCCAAACTTGGAAAAATAATGGGGGGGAATCGATTCACCGGGAGGCTGTCTGTCGCATCTGGGCGTTTGACATGGGTTGGTTTGACATGGAAACATCAATCCGAGTTCGTGACAATCTACTCAATTCAGGATGGATTGAAGAAAACCCACAAGGTGTTCAGCCAGGAATTGAAATTTCAAAAATTGATATTCCATTTGGCTGGTTACCAACGATGCGGTTATTGGAAAATCCCCCACCACTTCCAAAGGGAACGACCTCAACTCCCACGGCGAAATCTATCGAAAAACCAGCACGGCGAGAGATATCAGAGAATTCTGCACCCATCGATCCAGCGTCGAATCATATTACCAATCTCTTGGACCAAATTGCATCTTCATCAGGCCTTAATCGGAAGGAAGTCATGCGTCGTGCACAACGGAAACGTAGGGCTCTTGGACCGGTCACATTGTGGATGGCACTTTTGTTGGTCGCTCGTGAACAACAACTACCAATGAGAGGGCTTCTCCAAACAATTTCTTCTTAGTCAATAGTTGAGCCGTTCTTAGATTGCGAATCTAATATCAAGAATACAGGCAATAATATCAAAGCGAGTAGAAGCGAAAAGAATACTGTGATCGCTGTTACAATACCAAAGTCTTGGACGACTGGCATCTGTGAAAACAGTAGTACAGTGAATCCACAAATCGTTGTACCAGCGGACAATACTAGAGCAACCCCTGTTGATGCATACATTTCTCGCATCCCATCCCATACATTTCCTTTCTCAATTTTCATTGCTTCAAATCGACGCCAAACGTGGATCGAGTAGTCAATACCCAATCCAATCGTCAACGCGGTCACCATGACTGTCATGACGTTCCAATTCAGATTCAGTACAGCCATTGCCCCAACTACCCATGTAGCTGCAATTCCAACAGGCAATACAATGATGAGAGCAGGGCCAATTCTTCGAGTGAGTGCCAGCAGGACAGTGAAACAG
>JAQXFF010000275.1 GCA_029250425.1 Candidatus Thalassarchaeaceae archaeon
CGTTTTCGCTTACAATTGCTGAAATACCTTCAATCAATTCAGACAAACCACTTTCTTCAGGAGATTGCGAATCAGGAGTTCCCATGATATCAACCAGCAGCAAGTTCGACTCACCTGCGCTGAAGTTGCCCAATGCCTCAAGCCCTTCAGCGGTCATGTAACCTGTCACGAATGTGCCGGGTTGAGCTGGTAGAATCTCATCACCTATTGTGAAGTAAAGATGGTTGGAGTGAAAACCGATGCCCACGATAGTATAATTCAGCGCGAATCCAGCACCTGCGCTGATTCTAACCGTATCACCAATTTGCAGGCCAAGGCTCTCGACTGCGTGCTCATCAATGACGATTTCATCGGCTGCCGCTGCCATCCGTCCCGCACAGCAATTGTGTTCGGGAATCCAAACCTTGTCTACTTCCCCTTCATCGATACCATGCCAAACCGCGGAAATCATCCCAATATCTCCATCTTGGCTGAAAAATTGTCCGTTAGAACGAAGGCGTGGTTCACATCGATCGAGTTCTAGCGTTTCACTCGGCCATTGTGCTCTAATCTCTTCACACAACAATTCTGAAGTGGATGCATTCCAATTCCCAGCATTGTTCTCAACCCATACATCGGGGAGGTTGACGCCTTGTTCGTCATCCTCGTAAATGTCATCGTAAAGAGTTGTGACCGAATTTGCATAGGCACCGAATGCGATACCAGCAAACACACCAATCGCCACCATCAATACAACGGCTGACAAACGCAATTTGGTGCGCCAAAGGCTTCTTGCGAGCCTCTTTGTCAACAATATCGACATTGATTCGCCCCCAGTTCAAGCCTTTTCATCTGAGATGATTTTCCCACTATCCAATCGAACCACTCGGGTCGCATACTGAGTCAGAGACTCATCGTGAGTCACCATCACCGTGGTGATGTTTTCAGCCTCACAAGCACTGACTAGAACTTCCATGACCTTGGCAGATGTTGCTGAATCCAAATTCCCTGTCAACTCGTCACCAAGCAAGAGGTTGGGGCGCTTGGCTAAACTTCGTGCGATGGCAACCCTCTGTTGCTGGCCTCCACTAATCTCTGCAGGGAATCGATTCATTTCAGCCTCAAGCCCGACCAATGCGAGTAATTCTCGAGCTCTGGCTTCATCTCGACCACCTGACAATTCTTGGATCAATAGGATGTTTTCGAGGACGGTTAAATCCTGTAGCAGGTTGAAGAACTGGAATACGTAGCCAATGTTTTCTCGACGGAAAGTCGTCATTTTCTCCGCATGCCCTTTGGGAACTTCTTGACCGTTGAAGTTGTAATCACCGTCTGTCGGGTTGTCTAGGGCAGCTAGGCAATTCAACAAAGTTGTCTTGCCTGAACCCGATGGGCCGAGCAAGAGAATTCTTTCACCTTCCTCAATCTTGAGATCTATGCCATCTAGGGCTTTGACCGTCCCTGAGGCCATTTTGTAGTGTCGTTCTAGACCGGTGATGTCGACCAATGTCATGTTACCACGAGTACGCCTACAAACGGAAAGATATAGCGGTTTCACCCTACGTAGTAGGGTGAATATAATCAGGATTCACTCTCGGATGAGCCACCAAAGAATTGCACTGTTTCCTTGAACAGTGCTTCTCTGCGACGCTTCTTGCTTGTCCGCAGGTGGAATACTGCGAAGGCAATCACGAGGGCAATCAACCATGGAATCAATGCCTCAGCGTGGTATCGTTCCATCACTTCGATGATACCTCTAGCGGTGTAAGCCCAAGTCACCGATGCGGCGAATCCACCAATGGCGCAAGCGATGAGCACGTTGGTGAATTTCATGCGACTGAGCAATCCTAGCATGGCGCCGACAAGTACACCCGATGCCATGAATGGAATCCAGACGAAAACAATGAGTCCCCAGAATCCCCACCGATTGATGAAATCACGTTTCTCTTGCGCAACGAATTCAACTGTCGACAATACGTCGCCCATGACCTGATTTTGAAGCAATGTACCCACGATTCCTCCTTGCTTGGCCACCAATGCCTGATGCTTGCCTTCAGCCCCACCAGTTTCAACACGGCCAGCGGCTGAACGATCAGACAATGTCTGTACCTCATTTCGAGCGCTGACCACCAATTCACGATCCTCTAGATAATCCTTCATCTTGCGCCGCATATAGTTCTCAATATCGGCTTCAACATCGACATATGAACGCTTGAAGCGGAAGAAGGCAAAACGCTGCTTTGGTTTGTAGATAATACGGACATAGAGGGCGACGTCGTCCGAATATACCTTGGAACCACGATCGATTAAACGAGGCCGCTTTGATGCAGCGAACCACTTCTTGACCTCTTTGATCGCCTGATATTCAACACCAGCAAGCACCCCTACATTTGCAAAGAACTTGGAGTAATCATCGACCAATTCTGCTCGCTCACCTTGAGCTTCAACTGTCACATCTAGGCCATGCTCTAACGATTCAAAGACGCCTTTTCGACTGTCTACTGCTTTGGCCTGAAGATGAAGTGGTTTCATGACTCCAAATGCCTTGAACTCATCGAGAACTAGGGTGACCATTGACCCTCGAATTTCTTGAACGTCAACGTGCGTTTCCATGGTGGTGCGATAAGGTACAAGAACATCGATACTGATGTCTCTTTCCTGCATTTTCCACGTTTCCCAATCTACCTCAAGCCGCATGGTTTTCTCGGCTTTCTGAATGGCCAATTGAATCACACGTTTGAGTTGTGATTCGCTCAACATATCATCATCTTCGGTGTGGTAGAATCGATACATGAGCGGGTATTGGACGAATAGGAAAAACACCGACATCGACATCGATACGAAGGCCATCCACCATGGTGGGACACCTGCAGATCCGCCTGCCAGCATTGCTGTTTCGCGGCCACCGCCCCATTCAGCACCCATCATAATCCAGCCCCAATTACCCAACTCAGAGGTGGTCCAACAGCGGCGAGATTCATCCGATTCGATGACGGCTTCCTTCACAGGGGAATTGTCGACCCAAGGAAGCCAGCCCATGCCTGGGGCCCGTGATTTGATCTCAACATGAACTGTCAACTGAGTCATGACCTTTGAGGACCATTCTTCAGTAGTATTTCCCGTCGCGCTGCCATTTCCATCAAGGATGTCGTGAATTTCAAC
>JAQXFF010000294.1 GCA_029250425.1 Candidatus Thalassarchaeaceae archaeon
GAAACCAACTTCCCATCTGCCCCTGTCTGTTTGGTGACCAAGATATTACCAAGGAGATTCTGCGCATAATTTTCAACATCTTCGCGATTAAAGGCAATTTTCACGCCTCCTTCCATCACTAAGTCGCCACTTTCGGGGTTGTACAGGCTACCTTTGCCTCGGCCACCAGCATGAATCTGACTTTTGACCGCGACAACATTGCCTCCAAGGGAATCGTAAGCGGCCAAAGCTTGTTCGACAGTAGTGCAATGCACACCATCCTGCACAGCAAGTCCAGCATCGCGGAACAGTTGCTTTCCTTGGTATTCGTGTATGTTCATGGTGTCCCTCAGCCCATTCGACCTGAAGCCGCTCTTTGAACGCTTTGTCATGCGCGCGTGATGCCTAACTTCGTTGAGCAAGGCACTTGAGGGGGGGCCGACTCGCGAGAGCAATGGATGTCATCGTATTGGCGGGCGGCTTCGGCACTCGGCTCCGCCCTTGGACACTTCATGCCCCCAAGCCATTGATTCCAATTCTAGATCGCACAATGATTGAACACGTTGTCAGTATCTTACCTGAAGGAATGGTAAACAAGGTACTGATTGCAGCAGGTTATAGTATTGAACAGATGCGTACTCACTTCGAATATCTTGATCTTCCTTACGAAGTCGTCATTGTCGAAGAAACTGAACCATTGGGCACAGGTGGTGCTATCGCAAATTGTCGTGAATACTTGGGTGGAGGAACATGCTGTGTCATCAATGGGGATTTACTCACCAGTCTGCGTGTCGATGAGATGCTAAGCGCGCACAAGACAGCAGGCACACTTGCCTCCATTTCGTTGTGGGAAGTTGAGGATCCCAGCCGCTTCGGGGTGGCTGACTTTGATTCAGAAAGTACGCGAATTTGCCGATTCCAAGAAAAACCACCACGCGAGGAAGCCTATTCCAACCTCATCAATGCAGGTACTTACCTGCTTGAACCTGAAGTCTTTGATCGAATGCCAGAAGGTGCATTCAGTATGGAACGAGTCGTATTCCCAGTATTGGCCGAGGACGGCGAATTGTCAGGATTCCCCTTCGAGGGCCATTTTGTAGACGCGGGAACTCCCGCATCCTACATTGAGGCGGTCCAAACCTCGATTCAAAACGAATCTTGGATTCGTGGTGAACCTGTAGATGGTGGGAATTGGTTTGGGGGGGATGTCACCGTCGAACCACCCTCAAATATTTCCGATTCAGCAGTTGATTCAAATTGCAAAATCGGCACTTCATGCTCAATTGTAAGTAGTGCCTTACTTTCATCAGTGACAGTGGAAAAAGGAAGCAAGATTAAAGGTTGTATGATCGGGAAAAATGTGCACATCAGCAACGGCTGTAATCTCGAGAATGTCGTAGTTGATCACGGTTCTACTGTGCCGAGCGGACATGTCCAAAGTGGTGGAGTCTTCCCGACGGCAGATTGAACACCTGTCGTCTTTTCGCAGGGTTTGATGAGCGCCCTCATCGTTGTCAATTTCAAGACCTATGCTTCTGCCCAAGGCGAGGCTGCGGTTGCACTAGCCAAGGCCATGGCAGAAGTCGATGCTACGACAGATGCGACAATGGTTGCCGTTGTCTCCGCATTTGATTTGAGTGCGGTCAAGCAAGCTGCACCCAATCTCGAAGTATGGACTCAGCATCTTGATCCAATCGGCTGGGGGTCAAACACCGGCTGGCTGCATCCTGAGACTGCAATGGGGCACGGTGCGACGGGTTCGATCATCAATCATGCCGAACACAAGGTCGATTTGGGTCATGTAGAGACATTACTCGCTCAACTTCCCGACGACTTCCCGGTATGTGCATGCGCAGCCGATATCGACGAAGCAAAGGCACTTGCGTCCCTTTCACCGACTTTCATCGCTGTGGAACCACCCGAATTGATTGGTGGGGACATCAGCGTCACTACCGCAGATCCAGGCATTGTATCGGGTACAGCCGAGGCCGTGAAGGCAGCGAACCCCAATGTACGTGTTCTCTGTGGTGCCGGTGTGAAGAACGGTGCTGATGTTGCCATGGCACTCGAATTGGGTACCGAAGGCGTCCTGCTAGCAAGTGGTGTAACAAAAGCGAACGACCCTGCGGAAGTTCTACGTGACCTTGTATCTCAACTTTGAATCACGCTCAGCCCAGTAATGGTCCGAATACATACCACAGTGTCATCCAGATGACGATGCCGATGTTCATGGCCCCCCAACTTCGTACTGCAAAAGGTCGAGACAGCGTACCCGCAAATCGTGAGATTGGCCCACCCCATGATGCCACCAATCGAATCAGGAGTGTCAAGAATCCAGCGCTTAGAATGAATATGATGAGCATGATTGGACCCATTACGAATCCAAATCCACCCGAAGCGATTCGGGATCCAACACCTTGGCCAATCAGGGTCGGCATGGCCAGCCATGACATCCAGGCCAGCCAGTGACCCATACGCGAATCCCATGTCCACATGTCTTCTGAGCGCCACGCTCTATAGTCAACTGGGAGTAATTTGTAAACTTGATTTGAGATCCAATCGACCTCTGGTATACGCTGCCAAATCAGCATGACAATTGTCTGCCAAACCAGCCAACCAATCAGAATCGCTTGAACCCAAGACCACAACATGGCTCCAAATACGCTGAGGATGGCGACGGGAATCGCCCATAGCGCAAATCCAATCGCAGCAGCCCCTGCTGTTCCCAACCAACCTGCAGCTGGAATCATCACTGTCTCAGGTGCATCGATTCTTTCACGGGGCAATCCGAGAATGAGTAGTGGAAGGAAAACGAGGATACTTGACAATTGGAGCATCTCTAACGGTGTGCGTCCTCCACCCGCCTCTGCAGTTTCAATCGCTTTCTCCATGTCGATTGGGTTCATTGTCGATGCGTGCCAATCAACGATGAAACCAGCAGAGTCGATGATGATGACTCCATCTCCGATTCCTGTTGGCAATTGTTGAGCAACCGCTCCATCACTTTCGTCAATCATCAAAGGCCATGAACCATTGAGATTGGCAGCATGCGAATCTCCATCGTAGATTTCTACACCTTTACCTGTGATCAATTGAGCAAAGGCAACAGAACCCTCATAATCGTCCTGAACATCGTTGAAGTCAAGCATTTGCAAATCTGCTGCGGGTGAACCTGCCGTGAATACACCAAGAACCAATGCATCCTTTCCATCGAGTAAATCTCCAAGGTTGGCACTTCCATTGCCGTGTTTGAGTAACATAAAGTCGGGTGATGCTGTTTCGGATTGCTGTTCACCTGGTCCGATATCGGGTAACGCTGTCATCGCTACCATCGTTGTCGCCGCCATCAATCCAATCACAATCAATACCGGCCAAGGCGGCATTCTCGTTTGCAAGAAGAATCCGAATAAGCCGAGGATTGTGATGACGGGCATGGCTGCAAACCATCCAGATTCAACCCAGGCGCTGGGGGCTTCCTCAACCTCGAATCTCAAGACGCCAATCAAATGACAATCCACGGTGTAGACACCATCTGCCATCGTGGCACAGAGGTCGATGACATACATTCCTTCATCCAATGGTTCTCGGGTCACCCAGGTCCATGCTGTTCTACCAGTATCGGTTTGCCGCTCACCATGCGGGGGATTCTCAGCATCCATTTTCAGTCGATCTTGGAACTGTTCTTCCTCGGGTGGGATGGGGTAATGGACACCCTGTTCCCATGTGTCGAGGGGCCCGATGACATCGATGAGAATCTCTTGATAATCATCGGTTCCAAACGGAGAGTGTGGTGTGAATTCGATTTGAGGCATGCCGTTTGAACTGACGGAGAGGTTCATCGAAGGGGTGAGCATTTCAGCATCGATCTGAATCCCACTCGACAAATCATAGGTGTCCCAAAAGAGGTGACCTCTTGAATCAGGAAATAGGGCCTGACAATTGTGAATGACAGAGATGTCCATTGTAATCGTATCATCGATATCCAACATTGCATCAATAGGTCCCTCTATGATGAATTCGTGGGCATTGTTCCAATCGTTTTCCAGCACGATTGCATTGCTTTCAGCATCCTCCATGACAGGGGTGTCTCCGACATAGATTGTTGCCAAGAATTGAGTATCCAATTCATCACCGACCAATTTGCATTGGGTACCTTGGGCATATAATCCGGCGTAGAGTTTGACGGTAAGGTTCCCTTGCAACAAGGAGGCTTCTGTGGCAGGGGGACTACTCAATGACAGGAGATTCTGACCAAATGGTGCGTAACTAAACTCAAGGTCGCCATCAGGCTGACCGGTTTCCCCAGGGTGTGTTCTCGTCAGACTCTCAGAACCATCCGCACCGGTGATGTACAGTCCATGCGATTCTGGCAAAGTCCAATCTAGGCCGGGGCCGGTTGGGAAGTCATCCGCTGTGCTAGAAGTCGGGAATAAAGAAACAGCCAGCATGACTGCAATTAGGAACAGCATCCTGCGAGCAGGTCGTGCTCCCCCAGTCTGATGCATAGTTTGGGCATACGTATCCCATAGATGAATCCGGCGGCCCTAAGGGCCGCCGCTCAAAGTGGGATTATTGGGTGAAGATAACAGGCGATCATTGCACCTGAAGCAATCGCCAATGTGTTGACCATCCCTTTGCCGATGTATCCACGATTTTCAAGTACGGCACCGAGCAATGAATCGATTTGACAACCTATGAATCCAATCAGTGTCACACCCAGAATAAACTCGATTGGGTCCGCTAAAGCATCTGCACCAACCAAGAGTCCGAGGCCAGTTGCAATAAATGCAATGAGTAAGGCCCCCAAAAAAGCTGCTCGTTGACCATTGGGGCTGAATCCTCCATTGACTCCCTGCTCACATTTCTTCATGGTCGTAATCATGTAAACTCGACTGTCTAATGCACCAAATTCACTGGCAAAGGTGTCTGATGCAGCGACCGCAACCGAGGCTGCAAACACTGGAAACAGAGTTTCCCAATCCCTTGTTGCAATCGCCAAGATTGAAACGATCAGTGGGACTCCGCCGTTTGCGACAACATTGGTCCAATCTCGCTCACCTTCGTCGCCTTCATGGAATCCCTGTTCACGCTTTTCTTCGTAGCGCCATCGAGTCGCTGCAAATCCTGCACAAAGGAATGATAGCAAGATGACCAACCATGTCCAGTGTCCACCGATGGCCACACCCAATCCAAGTGCTGCTGCAGCCCAAGTTCCCGCCTCGTTGAGGATATGGCGAACCCGACTGACGATGATCAAAATCAGAATGAGGGTCAATGAAATGACCAGATTCGTCTGGTCCACCCCACCAATCATCTCGAACTCCATGGTACTCCTCCAGCACTTTGAAACGCCTAACGCGGTTGAATGTTTTCACCGTAGGTGAATCAATCATAGGACTCTTTCAGAATCTCTGCCGCGTCATCTCTGCCAGTTGTGCTTGATACTCATCGACTTCACTTCCATCAGGGGCTTCCCTGACACTATGCAATAGTCCCGAACCAATGACCAAAACACCTGTGACCAGTAGGACCGTAAGCAATAGTTCTAAGATCACATAAACAAACATGGACATATCGAGATCTACTGCAACTAGGAATAGAAGAATGCCAGCTCCATTCCATGTTGCATGACCTAGTATTGCAAGCAATAGTCCAAACACGATTTTCTCAGGGAGTGGGACGGTTAACCAGGGTTTCTTGGTAATGATCTGCTGAGTGGGCGTCCAAATCGTTACACCTGATGGATTGACAGAGATACCACTGATTGTCGATTGAGGAGTTTCAAGAATTTCACCTGTATCTTTGTCGACCAATTTCCAATCGCTAGACTTATCTTCTGGAGCTCTAATTTGATGGCCTGACTCAGCCGCCGATTGAATGGCTTCAGCTCTTGTTCTCATGATGGTCCAACCCATCGCTGCTCCTGTTAGACCAGTCCAAAAGGCATGGCCAGGGATTGACCCAATACCACGGAGGAGTATTGTGACACTGAAGAAAACCCCTGCTGAAGATTCAGAGATATACATGAGGTTTTCAATGATTGCAAAACCGAGTCCTACGGTGAAGCCGATTTGGAATCCATGCTTTGGAGAACGTATTTTCGAAGCGAAGAACCAGATTGCCACCGCTTTACAGATTTCTTCACCGACGGGTGCAGAAATAATAGCACCCAAGTAAAGCAGATTATCTTCAGAAATATTTGGAATAGCCGTGCTGATGATGCCTGGGAACAACCAACTGTTGATCATAATTGCAGGAATCCCACTAAGCATTCCCGCCATTAACCAGGCTTCGGCATCACGTCGACGAGTGGGCAATCCAATCCTCTTCGTGGAATGTGACCACCAACCCATGACTGGAATACTGAATCCGATGAGTATCGTTGGAATGATTAGAATTGCAGCCAACCAAAATGCAATGTTCAGATATAGCATGATGCTTAGTGTAATCGCGCAGAACACTGTCGCAGCGAAAATCCACCATGCTGTGGAACTAGAAGGCACATCAAGGATTGAATTATCACGAATCAAATGTCGATCCAATCTTGTTGGCATTTGAGTTTGCAACGAGCCATGTTGGCTTGTAATGGCATGTAGTTGTTGGCCGGTTGAATCTGGAACAGCCCTTTCCAGTAGAATCACACGGGGTCTGCGTATGGCGACGACAACCAACATTATTGGAATTGCAATAATGATACACAATGAGCCCAAAAGTGGGTCACCTTCCAAGGCCACAATCCATCCACCCGCAACCGATTGTTCAAAGAAGAATAAGAGTACCACCAATCCGACAATTCGACCATACATCCGCCAAGGACGACTTGGTCTAGCCATCTGCAAATTGGGAGGTGCGGGGGACAATGGAACCGGTTCAGGGGTCACCAAGGTCATTCCTTGAGGAATTGCAGTCATCATCGGTGCTTGTTGTGTAGCAATGGGTGCCTGATAGGAATGAGGTCCCTGTGGGCCACCCGGTTGCATAACCTACGCTGTAACCGGCAGCATTTGAGGGTCCCGCTCAGTTCGCCCATCAATCAGGCGGCTATGCCGCTAGCATCAAGTTATCATCACAGCAGGGAAATTATCGAAGTGTTTCTACTTCAAGAGTTCTCTGTTCATTTGCCCAGTAATCCACCGCATTCAGTACAATAGATCTCGCTGCGAGAGTCATCTCGCTTCATTGCAAATCGTCCACAATGGGGGCAAGGAGGTAGTCCATGGCCTGAATTAGGCTCCCGATTCTTCCGCCTCCATCTTCGAATGAGTGGGATTCGTGGCCAGCCGCTCTTCGGCTTGCGAACCTTCGGCATACGATTCCCGTCCTACCCACCATCTTTACGGTTTACGCCAATCAATCATGTTTGGCAGCCCAGCTATCTTCAACTGAGAGTGCCTTGTTCTTCAGGGGTATGATTTTGCGATAAACGGCCTCAGGTGCCTTGACATCCCCTTCAACGGTAAGTAGTGCCGCGAGGGGGATGCCGAAATGCTCCTCATTTTCGATCAACAATGGTTCAAGAATACTCCAATCAGCTGGCGTTAAATCAGTAAATTCGCCTCCATTGAGTTGGCTTGAACTGAGTCTTGAATATGGGTCCCTGACATAAATTGCACCACCTGAAGAGAGGCTAAACAGATTCCCTCCTGGATATGGAGTTTCCATTGTGAGGATTTGTCCTTTCTCATCAAATTCAATTCCGTTTATGATTACGAATCCTCCTCCATCTAACGGATCTCCCGCCATGAATGATTCCGCCAAATAATCTAGAGCAGTGCCATTGATTACCAATTCTGGACTTCCCACACTGTTGATCATTGGTCTACCTGCAGCATTGCCGCGGATGAACAGTTTTCCTCCTTTAGCACCGTATCCGTAGGTTGTCCCCACGTCGCCGTGGACAACTGTTGTGCCTTTTTTGTGAATTTGACCAATTTGGTCCTGTCCATTGCCATGCATATGAATGGTCATACCATCATTTCCACTTCCCAGATAATCTCCAACACTTCCGTAGACATCGAGTCGTACATCATCGGTATCCATGCCAAATCCATTGCCAATGAAGCGGTGTCCATGGCATAGAATCACGTGGAAGTTCCGCCATCCGTTTTGGTGAAGTGCGACAAGTTCGCGAGCAAGACTGTCGCCCCCTTCAATTGGATAAGGTCGTGCATCGACGACAATGGCCTGGTCGACATTTTCTGGGTCTGGGCGGTGGCCAGGTGTTTTTTGGCCTACAAAGTGTGAACAAGGTGCTGAACCACTACTCATCAAAATTTCAACCAAGGCATCTTCAACATGATCTAACCATCGACTACGACGTAAATTTCCAGTTGCATAACAGCGGTCCAAAAGAAGTTGGAGACACTTCACAGCTTCACTACGGCTAACCTGTTGTGAATAGGTGTGTATTTCTGAAAGCATGGTTTTAGCTGCTGCCCAATCCATTGTTTGCAATGCTTCAACACAGGCTTCGTATCGACTGAAAGCATTCCCTTCTTCGGGCCAATTTACTTCACATGTCATTGCAGAATCCATGATTTCATAATCCCCCTCAGGATGGGTGTCGACCAAACCACCAAACTTGTCAGTCATGATCAACTCAAAGCGACCATCTTCTTGCTTGTTGACATCAAATAGGAAGGCACCACCATCAGTGTAAGATCCTCCACGGGCATTCCAATATCGATCGCATCGGCGCCAGAATCTGCTATCTTCTGCTGAAAGACTCTCCATCACAGCATCGATGACTTGCTTTTCACTCGCGCAGAATGCAATGCAAACTTCTCCTCGCTGATACGCAAAGACTTGCGGTCGGAGCATGCTGGTATCGGTGATTCCAATCAGGCGGTGATGTCCTTTACCGGCACCTTGGGCGATAATGAAGAACCAAGGTCCATCGGGAGAACCGTGAATGTGTGTTTTCTGTATTGCTTCGTAGATTTTCTGCTTTTCTTCGGGCAACATCACGAAATCAAGTTCACTGGTTGGAGCCAATGATTCAATGAGGTATTCCATCGGGTATCCATAGACTCTATGATGCAAATCGAAACCGAGTGCAGCCACTTCTGTATCTGTAAAGAACAACGGTTCCATGCCGCGCTGTCCCAGGTAATCTTTGACGGAAACATAGTTGCTGAAATCTCCATTGAACCATGGATTGAGATAGCCAACCATAGCATCGAGTTGATGGAGTAATGTTGGTTCCTCTCCATCCCA
>JAQXFF010000300.1 GCA_029250425.1 Candidatus Thalassarchaeaceae archaeon
AGGCGGAAGCCGCGGCTGATGAGACCATTGAACTTGATCTCACCCGAGCCCTTTCCTCGATAAATCCCGATTTGGATACCTGGAAAGACAACACGGTTTGGACTACAGAAAAGGTCGCAACAACTCTTGAGGAACAAGGTAAAGACGCACTTGGCGACGATGTCGAGTGGGCTGAAGAGCAGTAATGGGACCGACCAGATTTGAACTGGTGATATTCGCCTTGTAAGGGCGACGTCATAACCGCTAGACCACGGACCCGTATTTTAGCGCGAGAGGTTGAGGGATATGAGGTGAACCCCACCGCAGCCTTTTGAGTGAGGAGAAAAATGGAGGTTTAATGGTTGAGCATCCGACTCGTATTCGGCGATTGATTGAGCGCCTCCAAAATGCGGGTGTGCCCATGGATTCGGGTATTTCAGCCGCAATGCATTCAGTTGATATTGGGACATATACGGATTACGAATTGGATCCATTTTGGCATGACCGACCTCTTGTGTTTCTAGAAACTAGCAAAGGCGGCGTCAAGACCATCTCAGCGCCACACATGATTGCGACCATGTTACATCACCTTGAATTGGCTCAGGGACAAGAAGTACTGATTTTAGGCGCTAAAGGAGGATATATTGCAGCCCTCATTGCCCATATTGTTGGTCCTGAAGGTGGAGTGGTGGTTGTTGATCCATCTAGAGAAGTGGTCGATCATGTCCGCGAGAGGATTTCTTCGGTCACGGAAACTCACACGGTGCGGGTAAGAAAAATGCGTCAAATCACTCATTGCCCCCCTCAGCTTCCTGAACCACTCGATCGCGTGTTGGTTACAGGTTCATTGGAAACCCTTCCTGCTTGGCTTGAATCAAGAATGGGGGATGGTGGTTTTACAATCGCACCAATCGGTGGTCGTTTTTCACAACATTTGGTCAAACGTGAGCGAGTGGGTGATGGTTGGTTAGACACCGATCTTGGAGGTGTGTTGTTTGGCCCCGTTGATATTGCAGATACAGAACCGGAGCCACTTTCAGCCAAAACTCTCGCTGAACTTCTTCGCGAAGGTGCAATATTGGGGGATGAAATTGGTATGTTCAATGAGGATTTATTGAACCGATTGAATCAACTTTCAGCAGATTTGGAATCACTGCCTGATAATTTGGAACCTTTGCCGGACTCTACAAATCTGGAAGATGAACCACCTTGGTCTTTAGATTCGGAGATTTGGATTGATGAGGTCCATCCTGTTGCTGATTTACTCAGTGCTGAAATGGATTGGCTTGGTGATGTTTGGCAATTGTTGATCACTCTCGTCGATGTACGATTAATGCAACCTGGAAGGCCTGATGTTGATGACGACGAAGAATCGATCGGAGGGTTCGGTCGTCACGGAGACCTCATCCCGTGAACGCTATACATGGGATGTTACACCCTCAGTTTGGGCCCCATGCTGCAACATGAACTTGGACGGCTAAAGCACAAGGACGTGCGGCAGCGTAGAATGGCAATTCGCCGCCTTTTTGAAATTGACAATCCTGTCGCATTGGCGACTTTTATCGAGTTGTTGGATGCAGATGACGAGTGGTTTGTTGAGAAGGCGATAGATGCGATTCGTCGATGGGTTGATGGAAGTAATCGCAAAGTTATCGTTTCACTTTCTGTGCGAAAAGAGATTCGTTTGAGGGCACTCGCTGCAGAATTATCTCCACGTATTGGTTCTGAAGCCCTTTCAATTCTCTCCACACTCTGTGTGGATTCCGATATTTCGGTTTGCCGTGAGGCGTGGAAGGCGCGCCTTACGATTGATTCGGGCGCCATCCCAGTCGCCATCGAAAGTGAAGATCACATTATTCGAAAGATGGCCATTACACATTCAGGTGACACCGAAATACTAGAGGGG
>JAQXFF010000008.1 GCA_029250425.1 Candidatus Thalassarchaeaceae archaeon
CGAACTTCAAGTACCCGCCAAAGGTCTTCCAATGAATTTTCACCATCCATTGAAGTGATTCGAGACAATATGCTGGACAGGGATTCGGAATGCCCATCTACCATATGCAATAGGAGTTCTCGAAGACGAGTTCGCACCACTTCATCGCCATTAATCCACAATTGTACCGTCAACCCTTTGCGGTCTTGTGGATGCATGACCAAATAATCGCGAAGGGCGGTTTGTGCAAATCGACGGTGAATACTTGAATCGGTTTGATGAACAATACGTGCGCATCGATTTGCAAATCCTTCAGGGTCTAATGTGCCAGTAAGGCGGATTGAACCTGTGGCGATTCGAACAACATCTAGAGATTCATCTGAGAGGAGGTTGTCAAGAAGAGGCAAGGCATCTACCCCTCGACGGTGAATGATTTCATCTAGAGCGTCGGCAAGCGCGCATCGAACCTGTGGTTCACGTGTGAGAAGGGTTTTCTCCAATTTTGCAGAGCCCTCAAGATCCAAATCCCATGCACGGGGAATCAAAGAGGCAATTCGACTAGAGAGGATAGCATCACCATCCCCTGCCATGCGATTGAGACGTGGGAGAATTGAGAGAGGGATAACCAGGTCCCGCCTCGCCAATGCAATATCTAGCCATTCAACTAGAACGGGTCGTGGGGGATCTGCTTCCTCCATTCGATCAAGAAGCCAACCTGCCGCAAAAGCCCCGCCGGCATTTGCTTGCATTGGCATAGCAGGGGTGACTTCCTTGCCTTCTTGCCAATCGACAAGGTGGGGGCCGGGTGTGGAACCACCATGCCAATATCCTGGTTTGCGAGCTAAGGCGATGCTTTCCATCAAATGATAGCCTTGCTGCCGAGAAATCGGACTGTCTTTTGAGGACATGCCGTTCAGTAGAGCTATGGCCACCCACCACCGGTCAACATCAGGTGCATCGGGATCAAGTGCTTGGGCGAGAAGGGTTTCGACTCGGATGAATAGAGCGCGTTCAGCAACTTCGTCACCTCGGCGGCCAAGCCACTTTCTTGCTTCCCGTGCAGGATCTGAGGTTAAGGACAATCGATGTGGAACCAAAGACTCGCCAATCGATTCCAAATCACGATCGAAAGCTGCACGATTGGCATTGAGTAAGGCGTGAGCAATCTCGATTAATTTTGCAGGTTCTGTAGGTGGACGAACTGGAAAATCAGGATCTGATAACGGGGGCTCAGGGAGGGGCCAGTCCTCACACCCTCGCCGCATGGCGACTTCAAGTGCTTCTTGCGTGTGTTCAAACAGTCGTTGTGAGAGTTCGTTTTGCTCGCGCCAATCGCTCATCGGCGACCACACCATCAGATGTCAAGTTCGATGTTGAGATTCTGAATGAGTTCCTTGTATCGGTTTCGGATGGTGACTTCAGTCACACCTGCAACTTCAGCAACTTCACGCTGAGTTCGTCGCTTGCCACAAAGAACACTTGCGATGTAAATAATGGATGCTGCGATTCCCGTTGGTCCTCGGCCGCTGGTCAACTCTTTTTCTTGTGCTGCCTTGATCAATTCGTATGCCTTGGCTTCAACCTCTGCATCCAATCCGAGACCCGAGCAGAATCGAGAAATGTAATCCTCAGGACCTGTTGGCATGATCTTCATTTTGAGTTCACGTACCATGAATCGATATGTGCGGCCAATTTCTTTACGACCGGTTCGACTTGCCTGTCCAATTTCATCAAGTGTGCGGGGAACGCCACACTGTCGGCAAGCAGCATACAGACTAGCAGCTGCAACACCTTCGATGGAGCGGCCGCGAATCAAACGCTTCTCAACTGCCTTCTTGTAATTCACAGCAGCAGATTCTCGAACGGTCTTTGGAAGTTCAAGACGACTTGCCATACGATCAAGTTCGGCAAGAGCCATGGCAAGATTTCGCTCAGTTGCGTTACTCACACGACTGCGCTTTTGCCACTTACGCATGCGATAGAATTGACTTCGGTATCGACTGTTGATTGTCTTGCCAGAATAATCCTTGTTCTGCCAATCGATATCGGTGCTGAGACCTTTGTCGTGTAGCATCACCGTCATTGGTGCACCCGTTCGCGCACGCTGATCACCTTGTTCTGGGCTAAACACACGCCATTCTGCACCTTGATCAATAACATTGTCTTCAAGGACAAGTCCACAATCTTTGCAGACAATTTCGCCACGAGTTTCATCGCGGTCAAGTTTTCTCGAATTGCATTCCGGACACTTTACAGTGTCCTCTACTTGTGTGTCATCAGCCATTTTTACAGTCCCCTCTTCCGCCATTAATAATAGAGGAAGTGATATAATTCCGAATGTGGATGGTATTTAAATTTGATGGGTTTGTATATCACGACGGTCGGTACTAATTTTTGTTGGTTTTTGGCCAGAAAACAATATCTCTCTTGCAATTTTCTTCCTTTGGATATCGTGAAGATACTCGTCTTCCCTCCACCTACGGTGGAGAGGGGGGTTGGGTCTTCTGTTCTATCTGGTTGTTTCCTAACGGTCATATAGGCCCACCCATTGGTGAATTCTGGGTGACTTTGTGTCTGTGTCTTGGCCTCCGGAATCTATCTGTCTCTCTCCAGAGAAACGGGTTCTATTTCTGACCAAGGATTTGAGCCTCATCAAAGAGCAGTTGTACAATGGTTTGAACCTGAGGATGGAAGATTTGACGGTTGACGATCTTCTCGATGATATCAACACCGATGTGATGACGCCAGCTTGGGTTTGTTTTGATCATGAACCTGCCGCCATTGCTGAAAATGCATATGCAGGACTATTGCACGATGGTGAACGAGTGTTTGAGCAAGGCGCCCTCAAGAACGGGGGGTTCGAGGTCATCGTCAGTGGCCATCGGAAAGGTACGGGAAGTAGTCGGGAAACAGCACCTCAATGTGAACGGTGGTCTGGAATACGAATCATCATTGCAGCATCCTTTGCGCCCATCCATGAAAGGAACAATATCAACCTTGGACAGGTGATGGGGGATCACCAAATGCTTGATCGATTACAAAATGGTGAAACGATTGCCCTTTCCGAATTCACCAACCAATATGACCCTGTGACAAAACTGATTTTAGAAAATGGTGGGATCTTACCATTTGCAAAGAAACTCAAGGCGAATGAAATCGATCTGCCAATTGTATCGACTAAGGCAAGAGGAATGACGATGGCTGAAAAGATCGTTGCGAACAAATTGATTGGTCGCAATGGTGCAGCTTGTTATGTATCCCCGGGTGATGCTGTACTCGCATCGGTCGATGGTGGGTACAGTCATGAATTTACAACCGCTCAAGTTCACAATTTCTTGGCTGCGGAATATGGTGACGATTACACATTGCCCAACCCTCCCAAGTTTGCCGTGTTTGAGGATCACTTGTTGTATGCAACCGGTGTGCCGAGGTTTGGTCCCTTCGCTGATAAGATCCAAACGTTGAGAGATTTGCAGGTGGCATTCCAACAACATACCGGAGTTCGAGATTACTCTGCCAAAGATGGAGTTAGTCCAGGAATATGTCACCAAGTAGCAAGAGAGGAATTCATTGATGTCGGTGATTTCATCCAAGCAACCGATAGTCACACCTGTATGGGTGGCGCATCAAATGCACTGACTTACGGTGTTGGTTCGACAGAATATGCCAATCTTGTCTACAACCAATTTGCATTCGTCAAAGTCCCTGAGAGTATTCGATTCGAACTTACTGGGGCTCTCAATCCAGGATGTACTGCAAAGGATGTGATTCTCCATATTTTGTGGCATTACGCGAAACATTCGGATACGCTCGATCGTTCCATGGAATTCGGCGGGTCTGGATTGGCTTCGATATCGATGGATGAGAGGGCGACGCTGTGTAACATGGCAACCGAATGTAGTGCAAAGACTGGAATTTGTGACCCTGATCAATTGACAATTGATTGGTTACTGGAGCGGCGTGACGGTTTGACCGAAGATGAGATTCGCTCCGCCTTCGTCTATCCTGATGTTGATGCCCACTACGATGGTGGAGTACATACCATCAACCTCGATGAGATTCGTCCAATGGTCGCACATCCTGGGAATCCTGATGAAGGTGTGCCATCGGATCCAACCAATGGTGCGTATATCGACGAACTAGGTGATGTCGAGATTGATATTGCCTATGCAGGCTCTTGTACCGCTGGTAAAGATGATGACTTTGCATACTATGCAATGGTCACAAAAGCCGCCCTAGATGCGGGGCTTACTATCGCAGATGGGGTTGAATGTTACATCCAATTTGGTTCGAAAACTGTGAAGGAACTCTCAGAGCGGAACGGTTGGACCACAATGTTCGCCGAGGCTGGTGTCAAACTGATTGACCCGGGGTGTGGTGCCTGTATTGGTGCCGGACCCGGCGTCAGTGACAATACAGACCAAGTGACTGTCTCGGCTATCAATCGGAATTTCCAAGGTCGTTCAGGGCCCGGCAGATTGTATCTAGCAAGTCCACTAACGGTGATGGCTTCTGCCTTCACAGGGAAGATTACCGCTTGGCGGCCAGGCCTGTTTGAATGAGGTGTTCATATGGAAATTACGCTTCTTCTTTCATTCCTATTCTTCATGTGCATCTTTGCAGGTGTTGGTTTGGCCTCTATGATGGTCAAGGAAGATACGACGGATGATTATCTGGTCGCAGGTCGAGGGATGCATCCTGCACTTGCTGCACTTTCTGCGGTCAGCACTTGGAATTCAGGATACATGTTCATTGGAGCGATTGGATTTACGTTCATGATGGGTTACAATGTCTTTTGGATGGCGATCTTATCCACTCTGGGACAAGTCTTGGCGTGGGCTTGGTTGTACAAATTTATCCAGAAGGAAGGGCATGACCGAGGTGTTCGTTCGCTGTCCTCCCTAGTGGCGGAAAAGGCTGGTGCGCCAGAAGCCAAATTGGCTGCAGTCCTCTCTGTACTCTTCCTCAGCATCTATGCTGCTGCGCAACTAACTGCGGGTGGCAAGGCGTTACTGGTCATGTTGGGTTGGCCAGAGATGGTTGGAATCTTGATCGGATTTGTTCTCGTCGTCGCTTACTGTTACGCGGGCGGGATTCGTGCATCCATTTGGACGGATGCCGTTCAATCGTGTGTCATGATTGTCGGGTCTGGGATTCTGTGTTGGATTGCCATAGGTGAAGTCGGTGGTTTTAGTGGCCTGCATTCAGGTTTGGAAGCACAAAGTCCAGCGTTGACGAATTTGATGCCGCCCGATCTGAAGTTTGGTGTCTCGATGTGGGCTCTAGCGTTCTTCCTTGGTGGGTTGGCTGTTGCCGGGCAACCGCAAGTTGTTTCCAGAGTCATGACTTTGGGTTCAGATAAGGATCGCAAACAAGCAATGATCTGGTTCTTCGTTTGGCAAACACCGTTCGTTATTCTGATGACAATCATTGGATTGGCAAGTCGTGTATTGTTTAGTGCAGCTGATTTTGATGCTGAATTGAGTTTGCCGATGATGGCAATGGAAACCATGCCGGCCATTGGGGTCGGTATGATTCTCGCTTCGATTTTCGCAGCGACCATGTCTACAGCAGATAGTCAGGTCCTCGCTTGTACGGCTGCGATTACCGACGATATCAAACCGGAATGGAGAGAAGACCACAAGACCACGAAGAAGGTTACATTGGTCGTTGCGGCATTTGCCACGATGATTTCGATTGGTGGCCTCTACATCCCTGGTGGAGATTCTGTATTCACACTCGTTGTGCTTGCTGTGTATGGGCTTGGTGGCATTTTCGTTCCATTGCTCATTATTCGTTGGATGGGTTACAAACCAGATACAAATCATTCACTGGCTATGATGATAGCGGCATTTGTCGGGGTCATCGGGTGGAGTATTACTGGATTTGGTGGAGCTGATGGTATCTTCCCTTCAGTACCTGGTATGGGTGCGGCCTTCCTTGCTCACTTTGTAATGAATCAAACTCGCACACCGGATATTTCCCCATTTGGAAGATATGCTGTACCTGATCAAAAGAAAATGGGTGCGATTGCAGCTACCATTATCGTTTCATTCTGTGCCTTTGAAGTAACTTATCTGGTAACTGCACCAGATGGGGCATCCGAGAGTCCAGGTGAATATCTTGTGACTATCAACGAAGATACTGTCGTTTGGGGCTCAGGTCAAACATACGTTAGCGATGGTGAAAATTTCACGCTTGCACTCAATACCGATGATGAGGGTGAGATTCCCTGGGAAAATGGTGACAATGTGGTCGGTGTTGTGGTTTATATCTCGTTCGGCGAAGATGAGTCAACACAGGGAAGTTGTTTCGTTGATAATGGGGATGAAGCTGATACAGTCACGGGAGTGATCCGACATAGTTTACGAAATGCCCCCAATTGGTTTTTGACAGATTCGGGCAATAACGAAGGGGGTGCAGGAACTATTGAAATCCCCTACCTCGATGAAGCCTTGCCTCCTCCTTTCATTATTGGTGATGGGACTATTTTGGGCGATTTACCCTTTTGGGCGTGGTCTGTCGCAGGGTCAGGATTTGCATTGGGTGGATTCTCAAAATCAGAACTCCAAGATGCGCTTGATTTCGATGAAGATGGTCATGGCGATTATTTCCTCGAGATAATGGTAGATGCAGAAGCAGGCGAGGATAGTTTCGATTGTGGACACACAGATGACGGTGAACTGATTGATTATCAAATCCAACTAATCACATGGGATTATGAAATCGAGGCATGCGAAGACTGCATCGTGTTCAACCCGTACGAATTATCCTCCTGAGAAAATTGGTAACCCCCAATTTTGTGATGGAAATGCGGTTTCTATACTTGAGGCTTTTATGCCGCCCCGTGGCCCGAGCAGTTTGCGGCCTGCTGGCCCCTCCGCATTGGGCGTAGGGAGGACCTGGAGCCGTGGAGCGCGAAGCACATGGCACGAAAGTCATCCGGAATGCAGCAGGCAAGCATAAGTGAATTCTTTGAAAAGAATAAGCATTTTCTGGGCTTCGATACGTTACCACGGTCAATCATTACAGCAGTGAAAGAATCTGTTGACAACTCTCTGGACGCGGCTGAAGAGCATCGAATCTTGCCAACAATTTCCATCGAAGTGCACAAGGTCCCTGGGAAAAAGGATCTGCTACGTTTGGTGACTCAAGACAACGGCCCCGGGATTCCTCAAAAGTCCATTTCCAAGGTTTTCGGTTCACTCCTTTTTGGTTCTCGATTTCATACCATTAGACAAACACGTGGACAACAGGGGATTGGAATCACCGGTGTGGTGATGTATAGTCAGTTGACGACTGGAAAGCCAACCGCTGTTATTTCGAAAATTGCCAAGGAATCGGGAGCTGTTCGCGTCAATATTGGACTAGACACCAAGAAAAATAAGGCCATACTCAGTAATGAGAAACGATATTCATTCGATGAAGTGAATGAAGCAAAGGGACTTCATTGGATTGGTGAACATGGAATTCGGATTGAAACTCTAATGAAAGCAAAATACCAGCGCGGCAAACAATCCGTGTATCAATATCTCAAAATGACAAGTATTGTCAACCCTCATGCCAGTGTTGATTTCAAAGCCTTTGATGAAGAGGGAAATATCCTTGATGAAGGGTCTTGGCCCCGTGTGACGGATGAATTGCCACGCCCTGTGAAGGACATCAAGCCGCACCCGCATGGGTTGGAAATCGGTACCTTGCAGCGCTTGCTCCGGGACGCAAAGATTCCAAGTGAGGGGTCGGGAGCAAATTCAGCACTTCGATACTTTATTCGACACACATTTTCTTCGGTCAGTTCAACTCGTGCTGAAGAAATTCTCAATAAGGCTGGGTTGGATAAGAAGAAACAACCTCATTTGTTGAAGCCAGATGATGTCAACGATCTACTTGCAGCATTTAGTAAGGTCAAATTACCCGCACCTCCAACCGATTGTCTTTCACCCATTGAAGATCTGCTCATCAAAAAAGGGCTTTCAAAAGCAATAGATTCACGGTTTGTTTCAACTGTTACTAGAGAACCGAAAGTGAGTAATGGAAACCCATTCCAAGTTGAAGTGGGACTTATTTTCGGCGGTGATCTACCCGGTGATCAACCCATCCAAGTGCTGCGTTTTGCAAACCGTGTACCCTTGATGTACCAACAGGGTGGCTGCCTTCTCACAAAAGCACTAGAATCAGTCAATTGGAAAAGTTACGGTTTGGATCACCCAGGTGGCAGAGGCATTCCGAAAGGTCCAGCTGCTGTATTGATTCATCTTGCTAGTACGAATGTTCAATTTACCAGTGAAGCCAAAGAAGCTCTTTCTGACAACGTCGATGTTTTTGAAGAAATTAGATTGGCCATGCTTGAAGTTGGTCGAGGATTACGGAATCACCTCAAGAAGCAAAAACAGAAAGCTAAGGCACAGGAAAAATTCGAACTTGTGAACATCATTTTACCTGAAATTCACGATAAGACGATTGCAATCCTAGGTGCTGAAGCTGTGCCATTGGCTCCAGTCATTACCAAGATTATGAACGCCGTATTCCTTGAAGAAAAAGTTGAATGGGATAAGGAAGAAAAGGTTACTCGCACAACCATTGAGGTTTACAACTACACTGCGCGCCCACGCGCGTACACCTTACTATCGACTTGGCCTGAACGAGAAGGGGTGTCAATGGTTGACAACCCTCTAGGGGGACGAAGAGAAGCCAAAGGGCTCTGGGCTTGGAAATTGGAAACGCTTGACCCAGGTACCTCTACAACTGTCTCATTTACTGTTGGAGGATTATCGAAAGGTGATTGGACAGAAATTGACATCTTTTTCCGTGGGGCCGGGGATATCATTGGCGCCACCAAAATCGATGAAGCAATTCTTGCCGAAATGTTGCGGGAAGAAGATGTGGGCATTGAGAATGAAGATGTAATTGAAGAGGCTTCTACTGAAACTGATGATCTGGTGACTGAGGAAATTGTTGCTCCTGAAGTAATTATCAAAGCAGAAGTGGAAGAAGCATCCGAACCCAATGAGGGTTGGTTTGGTGTTGGAAGAGGTGAGGAAGAATGAGCGTGACTCAACGGAAAACCAAGGAAGAAGTTGTGGAGAATCTCCACGGTGTTGCAAGAGAGATGTACAAGCGAATGGCGAAGGGCGAAGCCCCGACCATGACTTTGCCTGTTCGAACCAAGAATAACATCGGGTTCGATGAGAAATTGGGTGTTTACAAGTATGGTAGTAAGCGTTCCATTCGTGATGCTACAAGCTTAGGAAGTGCCAGACAATTGTTGCGCGCATTGCATATTATCGAATTCATCGAACAGATGATTGGTAGTGAAAAATCGTCAACACTTCGTGAAATGTATTACATTTCAGAAGGGTGGGGGCATGGAAAGTTTGGCTCGCAGAACGAAAGCAACAACCTTGCTGAAGATTTGGAAATTGTCACGAAATGTTTGCGAGAGGATTTCAAACTCCGCCCTGAAGAAGATGGTGCGAGAATGATTGGAAATTTGACACTGAATGAGAGAAACCGACGCGGGGAATGGATGCGAATCAACGCACGTGATGATGTTGGTGATTCGGGTTATGGTGTCCCATACAATGTTGAATCAGAAAAAATCCAATTGGTGGAACATGATATTAGATTCATCATGGCCATCGAGACGGGTGGTATGTTTGATCGGCTCGTAGAAAATGGATTTGACGAGGATTATCAATGTGGGTTACTGCACCTGAAGGGGCAACCAGCACGTTCCACCCGGCGCATATTGAAACGAATGAATGAAGAATGGAATTTGCCAATTATTGTCTTCCTTGACGGTGATCCGTGGTCTTTCCGAATCTTCGCCAGTATTGCCTATGGTGCGATTAAGACCGCACATATATCGGAATATTTGGCAACACCATCAGCTCAGTATCTGGGAATTACATCCGACGATATCGAAGCATACGATTTGCCAAGTGACAAGTTGTCCAGCAAAGATGTTGAGGCTTTGAAGGCTGAACTCAGCGACCCTCGATTTGCAGATGGTTGGTGGCAAGAACAAATCCAGATGATGCTTTCATTAGACAAGAAGGCTGAACAGCAATCTTTAGCAAAATATGGTCTTGATTTCGTTACTGACACATATTTACCCGAAAAATTGGATGAAATTGGTCTTGGAATCTAGGCATAACAGAGATGAACGTTGACGAAGAGGCGAGTTTGTGAGCCAAAACCTGTGGCCAAAGCGGCTGATGATTGCCGGTGCCGTCATTCTAGGCCTGTCTATCGCTGCCGTGGCTTCTGTATACCCCTCTTGGATGGAATCACTAGACCCTGGAGAAAATCATCTTCTTGAATTAGATGGGGGTGAAAGCGATACTGTCAATCTTAGCAAGGATAGTTCTTACTTGATTTTCAGAATCGATAATGTACAACACAATAGTACAATTATCGAAGAAGCAACTGAAACAGAAGTAACTGTGGGCTCACCAAATTGGATTCAATCTGATCGAGAAGGAATAGATGGAGAATTGTACTTCGCTGTTGGTACGTTTATCCCTGACGAAAATGGGGCACATACCATTCACAACGATGCAAGTGAAGGTGAAGTATTGTGGATTATTGATGAAATGGACTTGGCAAATACTTCCGAATCGACTTACATGACTGGTGGATGTTGTGGTATTCTGTTTGGTGGGTGTTTGTTGCCTATTGCATTCGCCTTGTGGATGAATAGTCGAAAAAACTCAGCCAAGGCTGGTATAGTGATGCAAACAGCGGACGGGAGGATCATCCCAATTGCACCCATAGATGGAACCGTGCAACAACGAGTCCCCACCACTGATGAGGTATGGAGAAGTGTGCACGGTGGGGAAATTCTTGACCTGACCGTCAGACAGCAACCTCCGGAAGAAGAAACTCCAGCACCTTTTGCTGATCGCCCGGACCGTATAGG
>JAQXFF010000011.1 GCA_029250425.1 Candidatus Thalassarchaeaceae archaeon
GTATTACCCATCCCAGGTATGATTAGAATCGCAATTAAAATGAGTACTGCAGGGATGCTAGATACCAAACGCCATTGCCCTGAATCCAATCTCTGATTTTGTACCTCCTTGAGTACTGCTTTCGAACCCATAATTCGTTCCAATCCGTTCTCCAATTCGGCAGTGACATCATTTTCAATATTTGGGACTATTTGCACCTCCACCGCCCCGTCCTCAAATCGAACGTCGAGAATTGCAGGGACATGCGTCAATAATTGCCTTAATTCAGTTCTACTGACATTATTTTTCTCCGCAAGAATTGTGGCCGTTACACCCTGAATTCGTTGCCATGGAACATCAGGTTCATGACCAAGATTACTGAGAAGTGATGATACTCTAGAAATATGGCCCACACCTAAATCAATGGATAATGAGAACGTCCCCATGGTCGCAGATACACTTACGTTACTAACTCCAGGTAATCGTAATGTTGCTCGTTTTGCTTTTGCAGCACAATCTGGACAATCCATACCTTTGATTGGCCATTCAAATAAATGAACTCCATCAATTTCAATTGATAGGTCCTCAACGATATGTGATTGTGAAGATTCGGGGGGCTCTGAGGTATCCAAGCGTGGTTTGAGGCGATCTTTGACCGCATCGACTTGTTCAGAAATGCCTTTCGTTAAACGAGAAAATCGTTCGCTCAAAGCAACGTTTTGTGAATCGGTCATTGCCTCTGGAGGTGATTCAGTGGAAGTAGAAACCTCATCATCATCCTCTACGAGGATGAACTCTTCCGACTCGTCCATGAGGACGCGAGAGGTGGGGAGGGTTTGAACCTCGCTATTGTGAAATGCAGGTTACAATGCTTGCCGAATTTTCCAATTGAAAAATCGATTTTTCAATTGGTGCAGGGGGCAGGATTCGAACCTGCGAAGCGCTTGACAGCGGATCTTGAGTCCGCCCCCTTTGACCACTCGGGAACCCCTGCGAGGAACCGCCGACAGATTTCTTGATGTTCATTCTTCCTCTTCATCTACATCCTCCAACCCAGGAGGAATTGGGGGAGGAGTTTCATCGGGGAACTCATCAGGAGGCTCTGGCCAGTTCCCTTCATCACCCTCCCACTCTTCAAGATCTTCTTCTTCACGAAGCCAAAGTAAAGCAACTCCAAAACCCAGTGCTGTGCAAACGAGAATAAGTAAACTGACTACTAGAGGCCCATCTCCAAAGACGCGCTCAAACCATCCCAATCCTGCACCCTCCTCACGAATTGGTGGGACATCGATTGGTAAACGTGAATCCTCATTCCCATTGAGAACAATGTAAATTTCTAAATCACCTACCCTCCAAGCTTCAAATTGAAAACTCACCAACGTGGCTTGACGTGGGTCTAGAGAAACATTTTGGCTATTCAAATCAATGATCTGAAGACTAGGATTTGTTCTTGATTCCCATGCCCAAAGCCCAACTGTGAGATTACCCTCTAAATTCCCAGAATTACTAATCCGAACATCGACCCTAATTGTTTGACCCACTTCTGGAGCCGGTGGGTATATCCAAATTGAAAGTAATTCAGGGGTGAAGTGCATCACTTCTAGAGCAGGGACCCGAGGTGAATCAAGTGTGCCTGGACCACTCAAAGTATTTCCTGCTAAATCTTGTCCTTCCACCCAAACAAGCAGTAAATCACCTGGTTCCATTTCGTGTATTGGAGTGAAGTCGGCATAAGTCGAATAGACCCATGATGTCCCTGAATGCACCCCTAAATCCAAGTCAAGGTTATCCTCTGAACCCGCAATATCAACACCATCTCGGCGATATTTCCAATGTAATTCAAGAATCTGTTCACCCATGCCACCCTCATCCTCAACAGAAAAAGCAACCAATTGATTGGCGAGAGTGTCTGATCTGAGTTGGACTAAACTCGTTGTTTGAAACTCTATTCTTGGAGCCACATTATCAATCGCAACTTCGTAAATCATATCTGGTAAGCTCGAATTTATAATACTCTTATTCGCCAATCCAAATTGTATCGTATGAAGCGGCCCTGGCCAATCCCCAATATCGAAATTTATCGTGGCATTGAAACCATATCCATCTGATGCATGAAGAGAATTGTAAGGATATGAACCACCTTCGATCATCACTTCAATATCAATGGATGTTGGGAATTCGATGGCAAGAGGTGTGTTGACTTCCCGGTGTACAATCGTGGCATTCAGCGACATTGAATCGCCGGGTTGAAGATTAATTCTGTTCTCGTATGCAGGCATCGAAGGTGAAGTCAAATCTAGTACCTCATCAACGTTCCACATCAATCGATTATCCAAAGCCCAAGCAAGATGTTCAAGATTAATGGCTCCACTTGAAACCAATTCACCATCCTCAATCATTCTTAGTGAGGGAGCCCATGCACCTTCCTGCCAAGCCTCAGGTGCATGGAAATCGATAGCGAAGTGGATGTCAACACGATAAGCATCATCTCCAAGATTTTCAGTCACTATATTCAAAGGAACAATCGAACTATATTCAGGTGTAATCAATTGGTCTTGTAGAGGGTAATATCGAATGATACCCTCCCCATCCCCTGCAATATCCAATTCGATTAAATCAATCGACTCAATGCCGTTTCCATCTTGGAAAGTGAAGGAAAATATATGTTCAATTCCTTGGAGTATTGACATGTCTTCATGCCGATTCATTGTAATGGATGGTAGTGACACCTGGGTGGGTTGCTGTGTTTCAATCATCATGGTCGCCATGTCAGTATCAAATCCTGGGGTACCCGATCCCGAAAATGCGTATCCAGCAAAATCGCCACCTTCAATGAAACATGAGATACGATCACCGTCTGCCATTCCTGCAATACTTACAGCGGGGAAATCTACGCGGATAGTGCCACGTGGTGCCCCTCCAAGAAATTGTAAAGATTCACCATATTCACTCTCATCCGGAATCCCATCTTGATCAATGTCATCATAGGTTTCAAACCAACATCGTAAATTTACAAAGGATTCCAGTAGTTCATCATCATGGACTTCCACCCAAAAAGGAATGGTTCGATCAGGGGACAGAATATTGCCATCTGCCAATTGTCCTCCTTCTGGAGTATAAATCATCAACGGACCAAG
>JAQXFF010000015.1 GCA_029250425.1 Candidatus Thalassarchaeaceae archaeon
GTGTAATTGCGCCAATCAATAGTTCAGGGGTCATCAGAGTACACCTCCCAGTCTGGTTTGCTTAGGATGCAGTTCCCCACCCATACAGATTAGAACACCACCCATTCCAGGAACGTGGAAATCGTTGCCTTCAGGTGCCCCGAAGAGGACATCATCATCAGGATCAAGAACAATTTCTCCTTCCTTGACAAGTGAACCGATAAATGTTGTAAGATTATTCGAATATAGCATACTTGCAGTTGTTGCTAACTGACCTGGTAGGTTCGTTGTGCCAACAATTGTCACACCATTCTCTGTTACGAATATTTCTCCGGGTTTCGTCAATTCACAATTGCCTCCGACGTCAGCATTCATGTCGACAACGACAGTGCCAGCTCTGAAATTTGCAACGGCACTGGCAGGCACGGTAATTGGAGCAGGACGGCCGAAAATTCGCGCCGTTGTTACAATGACATCTGCATCTGCTGCAACTTCACACACCGTGTCATTAACCTTCTGAATGAACTCGGGGGTCAATGGTTTAGCATAACCTGATTCATCTTCAAAATCATCCATTCCTTCAACTTCAATGAAACGGCCACCAACGGATTCAATTTGTTCAGCCGCTGATTTACGAACATCCGATGCATAAACAACTGCGCCCAGTCTCTTGGCTGTTGCAATTGCTTGAAGACCAGCGACACCACTGCCCATGATGACAAACTTGGCCGGACGAACGGTGCCAGCAGATGTTGTCATCATTGGAATCCCTTTGGGAACTTGTGCAGCACCCATCAATACGGATTTGTATCCAGCGAGATTGTCTTGACTTGAATTCACATCCATTGACTGAGCGCGCGATAATCTGCGAGGAATCATGTCCATACTCATGAGAGTCACCTTGGCATCCATTGCTTGCTGGATGCGCTCAGGGTGTCGGAATGGATCGGATACACAGGCCACAATTTGACCTTCTGAAAGTGTCGAAAAGTCTGGCGCACCGATGGAAATCAGTGTACTGCAACCCATCGCATCGTCACGAGAAACAATCTTGGCCCCTTTAGATTCATACTCAGAATCAGAATGGTGGGATGAATTTCCCGCCCCTGATTCCACTAGAACTTCAAATCCTAATTTCACCAATTTGGGAATAGAATTGGGCACTATCGCAACACGAGTTTCATCTCCATCTTCAACAATTACGCCTAATTTCATTGTGTCGACCTCACTACGGTTTCCAACCCCATAGGGGTTGTATGGCGATATCGACCCTCAATCGGTTATTGAACCATACGGCCGGAAAAACAGGGTTGAATTCCCGCTCAAAATAATATGGTTGCGCCAACCCCAAAGACTGCGACATCGCAAATTGCATGCGCAATGTATGGAATCCAAACACTCCGATACCGAACATAGAGCCAAGAGAAAATTGCACCACCTACAAACAGGGCGATGCTGGAAAGTAAATTCGCCCACCACGGAAACCCGAATATCGCCAATGCAACTGTGTGATGAGCCACAAAGATGAGGGCTGACAAGACAATGGCTGGATTCCCTCCACCAACTAGAGTCTCGGACTTGGTAACCAAAAACCAACGGAAAACGTATTCTTCCAGCAGTGAATTGATTAAAATCCAATATATTGTCGCAGTCAGGTATACTGTGGGATTCAATAAACCAACTGGTTCGAGGGCATCACTCAACAATTTTGGATCAATCGAATCACCCAGTAAAAACCAGGCTACTAGCATCACCAAACTCATCGCTAGACCCAGCCCGATGCTCATCGCATAACCACCTTGTTCAGGTTTCGACCACGACAGCGTACCTCCATCAATCTTCAAAAGCCAATACAGTGGAACACAAAGTAACCACAATTTGGTGAAGATGAAAATAAATTGTGAAACTGCTCCGTCTCCAGCGCTGTATGAAAGAAGAGTCGACACTGTTGGAGCTGCACCCACTAGCAAGAGGGCTAGAAGTGCGCGGCGCCGGTCTTCCATGAAACCTGTTGTAACCTCCCCCCCTTCAAGCATTACCCTACAAGGCAACCCCTATGGGCGTGTGTCACTGCCGCCTCGACAATGAGGAGTTCACATGTGTGAAGATAATGAAATGAAAAAATCAATTCGTGTTGCTGTTACTGGCGCCGCTGGTAACATTGGATATGCACTGTTATGGCGGATCGCGAGTGGCGATTGTTTTGGAACAAATCAGCCAGTCACCCTTCAGTTACTGGAGATCCCACCTGGTATGCAACGTCTCGACGGGGTCATCATGGAATTGATGGATTCTGCATTCCCACTGGTGCATGGCATCGTCGGCACAGATGACCCCAATATTGCATTCAAAGAGGCAGACGCGATTTTTCTGGTGGGCTCACGGCCTCGAACAAAAGACATGGATCGATCTGACCTCGTGGCTGCAAATGGACCAATTTTCGTTGGACAAGGTAAGGCAATCGATGCGGTGGCCTCACCGAATGTGAAGGTCATTACTGTGGGCAACCCTTGCAACACCAATACGCTAATTGCCTGTGCAAACGCACCGAATATCCCCTCTCGGCAATTTACCGCCATGACTCGCCTCGACCAGAATCGAGCAGTAGGACAGATGGCAGAACGTGCAGGTGTACCTGCTTCGAAGATTCATGATGTATTCATCTGGGGCAACCACGCTAATACGATGTACCCAGACCCAAGCTTAGCGACAATAGATGGAAAAATTGCAACAGAAGTTTTCGATAGTGAATGGCTACAAGGCCCGTTCCTAGATACTGTAGCAACTCGAGGGAAAGCCGTGATCGAAGCACGAGGTGCATCCTCCGCGGCTTCCGCTGCCTCCGCAGCTACCGATCACATGCGTGACTGGTGGCAAGGTTCGAATGGGCGTATAGTTTCAATGGCTCTTCCTTCCGAAGGTTGGTATGGAGTCCCTGAAGGGCTTGTGTTTAGTTTTCCATGCCGATGCGAAAATGGTGAGATGATTGTGGTAGATGACATTCCTGTCGACTCATTTGCACAAGCAAAAATTGATGAAAATGTCGCTGCACTATTGGAAGAGAGAGATGCAGTGAGTGAACTTTTAGGCAATTGAGGTGAAACATGACGCGATCGCTCTACCTTGAGCACGACGGAAAAGTTCTGCTCGTGGATTTGGATGGTGTCGGTCCTCGAAAGGCGGTGATGGGGCGCGTTGGCGAAATCTCCCTACGATTGCCGACCGAAGTCGAAGTTCGTTCAATGGGAATCGAATGGAACGAACGTCGGATTAATCGAATCAAATTCGGTGATGATTTTCACGAAGTTGTCTATGCACTCCCTGCGATTGAATGGCCGGAAAATTGGACCTGGAAGGACAAACTGATTTCGGATGGTTGCGTTGACCCACTGGCCCGTGAATGTGTATACAGGAGTATGCACCGAGTGGTGTCAAAAGTCATCCTGGTGAACCAGCGAAATGATGTCGTTATGGCGAAAGTCAAGCGTGGCTTCTTCACTGGACATTGGACTTTACCAGGGGGTTTTGTGGATTACGCAGAGCACCCATTGGAAGGAGCGATGCGTGAGGTATTGGAAGAATTGGGAGTGAATGTCAAAATCTCCGAAAATGACATCGTCCAAATCGCAGAGAGGATTTTCACCAGCGAGGGGATTCAATTCCTATCATTTACTTACAAATGTGTTGTTGTTGACGAATTATCATTCACGCCGAAACCCGATGAAATCGAAGAGGTGCGCTGGTTCACTATTGAGGACGCACTGGCGCGTGCTGCAAGTTTGTTTGATGTTGAAGCATTGAGGTTATTGGAATGAAACAATACCTGAATGATGATTACTTACGTCGCGTCATACAAATGGGTGTCATTATTATCGTCGGTTCCTGTTTGATTAGCCAAGTCATGATGCAACTGGGCGGTGGAGAACGAGATCAACCAGTGGATTTGAGTGACCAAGTTCCCGATGATTTTGGTGATGACGGGTTGATATTTGAAGATGGTTTTCCACCTTTCATATCTTCCGCTGGTGCTTTCATGCCTGAACGCGCCGTCTTCAATTTCGGCTTGTTTACAGGTGGTTTGGTAATGATTTTTATCTCCTTTGAAATCTTCCATCGAACCAAACCGGAAGGAAGAAAGAGGAAGGTTAGCAATGTTGTTGCGCTTGTCTCTGGAATCTTCATTGGGTTTTCAATGATGCAAATTGTCGCACACCCGTTCAATACGAGTATTATCATGCATATTTTTTGGGCGATGAATATCTTCTGGTGTGCTCAGATTTGGATCGGGACTCTCGCGTATGCGCGTGGTGATTTAGATTCAGATGTCAGTTGGAAAAGATATCCAATTCACCAAATTCGCTGGGCACTATTTGCTACCGCAGTAATATCATTCCAAGCTATGACTGTTCTAGTTGCCACCGGCCATCTAGTGGAATCAGCCATCTTTGAGTGGACTTTGACATTCTCAGCAGAAGCCATGATGTTGTCTCTGATTCCCGCACTTACGCCCTCTGCATGAGTGTGGCTACAAGTAAAACTGAGGCACCACCGAACATCATCAAACCAGCGAGCATCAAACCTTTTTGTAAATTGCTTTGACTAGAGCGTTTCATTTCGATCTCTGGTTCTTCATCGTCACAATCGCCAAAACACTCCCCAATGGTTGGTGCAGAGACACTGTGGTCATCTAATGCAATGTTGAGTCGGACTTCGACTTCAGTACCATCTGAATGAATATCAGAGAGAATATAATTTCCAACCAAGGCTGTATCATTGATGACAAAAATCCATGCCACGCGGCAATCGCTGTCATTATTCCAATCACATTCGCTGTTCAAAATTCCTGAAGAAAATTCATCGGTATCATCAAAATCGCCATCCCCATTCAGATCTAGTCCGATTTCATGGGTGATGTTCTCCCGATTGTCTACGTTGTAATATTGTACAGTGTCGTTGATGACCAGACTGACCTCCGTCGGAGTGTGGGAATCGTCGCGGACAATGACTGTGAAGGTATCTGGCTCATGAGCAATCGCGACACCCGATATGAATGGGAACAGGAGGAGGAGAGCGAGTGCCCAGCCGCGCATGGTACTCTGTACCCGTCTGTAGATAAATACAAACCGACCCAAAGGGTCGGTACGCCATGGAGACAGGAAAGGCTCTGATAATCGCCGGTCTCCTTTTCCTAGGGAGTGCTTCTCTGGGATTTGTTGCCATGATGGATATGAGTAGTGATTCCGATTCAAGTAACGAGGTGTTGCAGATAGATGACCCTTTGATTCAGGGCGAATCTCATGACCATAGGGAACCAACTGACCACAATATGAGTAGCGAAAACATCGAGTTTGCTGACTTCAATGAATTGACGAGCCCCGGAAATGCCGAAGTTCAGGTGATGACTGCACCTGATGGGCGAGTATATGCTTACCAGGCAGGTTGGAATGATGTGCACATCACAGATGTCACGGACCCATACAATACTACAGTGATGGGAGTTTATCATGACCCGAACACACAGGTTCTCGACGTCAAATATCTAGAATACAATGGCAATGAATTCTTGATTTTACAAAATCAACTCGTCGATTCAGGATATGCCGACCCAAACG
>JAQXFF010000073.1 GCA_029250425.1 Candidatus Thalassarchaeaceae archaeon
AGTTTAGCAATCAATGATTCCATATTAGGGGCGTTTACAAGAAGGATGCCTCCTTCAAGTTCTTTTAATTCCGAATGTGACAATGTTGCAGCAGAAGTCATTGTTGTCGGTGCTGCGGTACCTGGGTTGAGCCATGCTGCACGACGTGCATCGAACTCGTTTGCAAGTAGTGAATGATAATCTCGATCATATGATTCAATAGCACAATGGAAATTCGTACCTCCAAATCCAAATGAAGATACTCCTGCTCGACGAGGGTGTTCGTTTGATGTAATCCATGATTTAGGCTCCGTTGGGACATAAAATGGGTTCGAACTCCAATCAAAATTTTCGTTGGGCGCTGAAAACCCTGCACTAGGAGGTATGGTGGCCGTATCCACAGCACGAATCGCTTTGATCAAACCTGCAATTCCTGCTGCCGCTTTGAGATGACCGATTTGACTCTTAATCGAACCAATAGCAACCGATTGTCCGGAAGGAGTGTTCTCAAATGCAGAAGAAAGGCTAGTCAATTCTGTGGCGTCACCAACCACTGTCGATGTGCCATGAGCTTCAATCAATTCGACTGTTGATGATTCGTAACCGGCCTGCATATAGGCACGGCTAACTGCTTGTATCTGGCCACGGGTACTTGGAGCAGTGATTCCTTTTCCTCGTCCATCACTACTGGCCCCCACCCCGCGAATGACTGCTTGAATCGTGTCGCCATCTCTAATCGCATCAGAGAGGCGTTTCAAAGTAAGGGCGCCTGAACCTTCGCCCATGACAAATCCGTTCGCTTGACGATCAAAGGGTGTTGAATGGGTCGCTGAAAGAGCACCAATTGAACTGAATTTAGCGAACGTTGCAGGATCCATTGTTCGGTCACTTGCACCCGCTATCATCAAATCGACTTGGCGTGTTTGCAACAAACGACAAGCATCAAGAATTGCGGCAAAGGTAGACGCGCAAGCAGCATCTGTGGAATAGTTTGGACCTTGTAAATCTAAAAGATTCGCAACACGACCTGAAACAACATTGGCAAGTTCTCCAGGCATTGTGTCTTCAGTTACCCTGGGGAAGCCTTCGAGGATCGCTTCTTTGAATGCGGCCTTACCTTCACTGGGCATCCCACCTGCTTCAATTGCATGACGTGCAAAATGATCAGCCCAAACACGATGAGTGGACAAAATCCGATTTTCGCCCCCAAGTGCATTTGCAAAAATCACTCCAGTTCGAGCTCGAGGTAATTCTCGAGAATCTGTGCCCAAATATCCAGCATTTTCCAATGCAGCCGCACTGACGGTAACTGCCCACTGCTGAGTTAAATCGATTTGAGGAAGGGAGCCAGGGGGAGTTTTCCAACGCCTCCAATCGAACTCATAATCCTCAATCCAACCACCAATTTTGGAGTATGTTTTGTTCTCACCAACATTCTTTGGGCCACCTTCAACCCAAAAGTCAGATGATACCCAGCGATGTTCTGGAACTTCCTTCAAGGATACTTTCGCTGACAGAATATTCTCCCAAAATGCATCAACATTGGGAGCATCCGGTAACAAGGTGGCAATTCCGATAACCGCAATGGGTTCAAACGGGTCCTGTGGATTTTCATCAAGGATTGTCAATTTCTCGCCTCAGTCGCTGATGCTATCTGGAACCATCGTGCTAGAATATCCAGCATCAACATGGATAATTTGGCCTGTGACGCCAGAACCAAGCGGGCTAGATAGCCAAACTGCACAACCTGCAACATCATCTTGGTTGACATTACGACGCAATGGTGAGTTGCGCTCGACATGATCAAGGATGTCATCAAACCCTGGAATTCCGCTCGCAGCTAAAGTGCGAATTGGCCCCGATGAAATCGCGTTGACGCGGTGACCCTCTTCACCGACACGCATGGCCAATTCCCGAACCCATGCCTCAAGTGCTGCTTTAGCGATACTCATCACACCGTAATTTGGGACATACCGGGTACTGGCTGCATAAGTGAGGGTGATCGTCGATGAATTCGGAGCAAGGTGAGGTAGGGCATGTCGCATGATTCGTTGCAACGAATGTGCCGAAATTGTCATCGCTGTGTTGAGGGCGTCATCTTCGACAAACAACATATGTCGATCAAAACATTCTCGTGGAGCAAAACCAATTGCGTGAATGACAATGTCAGCTTTAGCGCCAGGTGAAACTTGTTGCCACTCATGGAAGAATTCGGCAGTGGTTTCCTCAGCGGCAACATCGATTGGATAGAACGCTTCAATTGCACTGAGTTTGTCCTTTAATTGGAACACTCGACTCATGAAGCGTTTCTGATACCCTAGAATTAATTTGCATCCTGCCTCTTCCAATCGGTTGCAAATTGCCCAAGCAATAGAATCCTCTGAAGCGACTCCAAAAACCAATGCAGTCTTTCCTTCAAGTTGCAACATGAAACCACTCTCAGCCCTTCGGACTGTGGGCCTCGATAGCAGACGGGTTTTGAGGGTGCCTCTTGGAACTGACCCTACGGGTCAATTTCACCGTATAGTGCGCTGGGCCAGATGCTATGCACGCGACATAGTAATTCCTCGACCTGATTCACATCTGTAGATTTCAAAAGAACTGCTACAAGCGCTTGTGTTCTCTTGGGCACTGTTTTCGGACCTAGTACCGCACCTGGTCGAGATGGATCATCAAGATAATCGGTCTCCATTGTCCATGAGGATGAACAATCTCGATAGGTTTCCACGATTGTTGCAAGGCTACCTTTGCCCATGCTGATTGATGATGATAATTGATGGGTGAACGTGTTACTGATATCAGCGGGAGCATAGTGACGAACTGCTCGATTTCGCATCAAACCAGATCGGTCACAAATTGCCGCCAATTCTGCATTGGTTTGGGAGCCATTCTCCTCGACATGTAATTGAATTGGAACACCTGCCTGAGATGCCATGTGCATCACCGTTTCCAATTGCTCATTGGCCGCATTCCAAATCTCGTCCGAAACAGGATAATGGGGGCGCCCAACTTCTCCCAAAGCAACCGCCTCACCTTCAGCGCAGTAGTTCAATGCGAGTGCAACAGAATCAATGTGTAACTGCGTAGCGGCCTCCAGCCCCAACGTGTGAATTTGTTTCTCCCAAACTACTGGATGGGGCCCCAATATTACTCGAACATCAATGCCAACGTCTCTTCGCACAGTTCTTGCCATCTCTAGCGTCCCCATGTAGGCCTCATTAACTGCTGCAATTGATTCGGGTAATTTTGAAGGGAAACCTGGTTTGTGGACCAAGCAAATGTGGGTCCCACCAGCATTTGCAAAATCTCTAGCCGCAGCGACCCCTCTACCATTTGAATCCAAATGAATATGAGTGTCCCAAATCGAGCCGGTCCAACGACCCTCGATAATTGCCATTTCCATCAACCCAAAAGATTCTCGTCGGAAAGACGTTGTTTCCATCGACGAGCAGCCATTGCGACTAGTTTTCCATGACGAGATTCAGTTGCGATCCCTCGACCATTGCGGAAAAGAAGCAATTTGATTTCATGCTGTGTATCATTGATTCGAAGGCAGTCTAACTCAACATCCAAAGTCGCTTCAGGGTAGAGATCAGGGACCCCTTCAAGGGATACTGTAGATTCAAAATCAAAAGAGGCTACCACCGGCCCAACTTCAAAATTCATTCCAGATTCATCCATACCAAGGCGCAATAGAACTTCTTTGGCTGCAAGATGAGCCAAATCTTGTTTTCGACAACCGTGGACAATAATTTTCCCATCTTGATCAATCAACAATGTTGCACGAGGGGCTACCAAAGAGAGAATGACATATCTACCGCTGCGCTTTCCACCAATTTCATCAACAATTTTCTGAGGGTCAAGAGTTGAAGCTGGGGTGAATCTGAACAATTGATTCTCCACTCGTGCTTCTGTCATTTCTCTTCCACCTCAACATGTTCGGGTAATGGGGATTTTTCCAATGCAGAATAGATGCTGGGCATCCAAGCCTGCATGACTGGCACGAGGAGTACGGGCGCCTCTTCACCATCAACCTGTCCCCCGCAAAGTGTACCGAGGGCCCCCCGTAAGCGGGAAACAAGGCGGGTGTCGCGACGGATACACAGTTCTTCAGAAAGTACTGATTCGGAGCGATACCACCAAGCGGCGCCAAATGCACTGGCTTGTGCCAAACCATTGGCCTTTGTATCATCACGCTCACATTCAGGCGGACTGGCATTTTTCATCGCCTCCCTCAGTGTATTTTTCCAAATTTTCCCACTGAAAATCGAACGTGCAAGATGTCGTAAACGCACCATTTCATCAGCACAATCCTCAACCCACTCAGTCCAATCTTCATCTTCCGGTTCGACGAAAAATACTGGCCGAGATCCAGTTCCCGATGAACTCTCTGCTGCAATCAAAAGACGTCGTGGTTCGGGATCAGGAAAACGACACGTTTGAATGGATTCGATTGAGGACATTCCAAGCATCATTCGAGCCAAAGTCCCACCACTAGCTGCAATGGAATCTCGGTTAATTCCTGGAGATGATTTCTCCTGCTTAATTTGTTCATCCCAAATTTCAGATTCATCATCTGGGAGGAGAAAGGCCAACCCGTCCCACTCACCAGTAGTCCTCCGAAGAGTGCCTGTGAGGACCACATTGGGAATGAAGGGCCACAAACGAATGGTGCCACCACAGGGGTCATCCCAATCGATTGGCGACCAACTCAAGGTCGAATCCACCATACTCCAACCTCATTCTTGGCTTGCAAGCCACTCTTCAAGTTGCTCGATATTCCAACCTTGGTCGAAGTAACCTTGGATTGTCGCATCATCCCAGAATGGGAATTTCTCTCTGGCAATTTCCATAGGACTCTGCGTTGCCGCAGGTGGACCCCTGGATGCACCTGGTGGACCTCTTCGGTCACCGGGTCGTGTCGCGGGTGGACCGCGACTTTGCATTGGGGTGATTGGCTGCGCAGCCGGTAGGAAATCATCATCTTCGATGTATTCCAATTCATCATCTTCAACGGTTCTATTCAAAACCAATAGTACGACGACAACTGCGATAATCAATACGATAACTACACCCGCAAGACCGATGTAAAGTCCAGTATTACTACTCTCATCCGCTTCAGCATACTTTGCAACATTGAAAGCAGGGATGCTCGCAATTTCCTGATCATCCATGTCTAGAATAACATAGCTAACATTGGTCGCTGCATTCGGGAATTGATCCATCGAAATGCGCCAACGATAATCCTCACCTGGTTGTACACTGTAGGGGCAAATGTAACTGGTTGGTGCGCTCGCATCGCCAGAAATCCAAGTCACGATTTGAATTTCTAGTACACCATTCTTGTTTCCTTCATTCTGGAAGTCAACCAATAGATCAAAGTCTGATTCCGCCATCGGGCGATCAACAGACAAATCTACTCGTGTGATACTGAATTTGGCGGATTCATAAGCGATTTCATAAGTTCCGGCACCACTGTTAACTGAATTTCCAAAAGACCCAGCACCATTGATGGTCTGTCCAGCTGAATCATGTCCAGTCAACCAGAACTTCACAATGACATTGTCCATATCGTCAGGAACTGGCTGTGTTGAATCCCACAGGTCGAAGCAAGTCGATGTTGCACGGATTCGACCTTGGGACGACTCGAGGTACAACGGTGTGCTTTCCCATCCGGGTCCGTCTTCAAATGCATTGAGATATTCAGTCCAATTGTATTCGAACCCACCAACATCTTGGGTTTTGTAGAACATCCAATTTAATTCCACTGAATTGACATCCATACCTTGTAGTTCATCGATGAGAATCTCTGCATCCAGGCAATCCATAATCGAAGAAGAAATACCTCCTTCAACTGTTTCACCCGTTATAGAGTTAGACAAATCCCACGAACCGAATACTGCATCTGGCCTGTCGCCATCAACCTTGACGATGAATGATCGTGAAGGTGCAGGTGTATTGTCTACTGCACCTTCTGGCATGCCGAGTAATTCCATTGTGTAACTGTATTCATTTGTTGCAGATGCTGCAGGTACAATCAGTTGGAAAGAACCGTTTTCGAATGCATAATCGTTCACATCTACCAACGCTGGAGAATATCCACTGTCGGGCAATCCAGCAGGATAGAGGGGCGTTCGAGTCACTTGGAGGGTTAGAGGGATTTCAGGCCCGACGAAAATCAAATCATTCATACCAGCACTGAACACATATCGACCTTCTATGACCAGAATGTCGCCTTGGTAAACGAATCCTCCAGATGAGGTACCCACTCCATCGGTAGGGAATCCAGACGTATCCTCAACTTGGAAGGTAGTGGTATCAAGTTCAATACCACTCGAATAAGACCAACGTTGTGGATTTCTTGCGGCGCTAATGTGTACCTCGTTGTTGTTGAGATCTTTATCCTTCATTGCAACATCAGGCGTTTTCACACCACCCACATATGACAATGGAATCGACCATGACATACGGATGGGGACATCAAGTGTAAATTGCTGTTCAAACGGTGAAATTAGCACAGTTCCATCACGTGTTAGCATTCGTGGTTTGATTCCTGTATTTTCATAATCATCCAGGATTTCAATCCAGGTGCTGCTCGTCCAAGCCGTATCATTTTGTGGCGAGTAGAACAGTTCAATGCAACCATCAGGATCGTATGAACTACCAGCTTCATTGCAAAGTGCTGGATTCATAGCAACTGTAATC
>JAQXFF010000078.1 GCA_029250425.1 Candidatus Thalassarchaeaceae archaeon
GTGTTATGAATCTATGGGCTCTCAGTGGGCCTTTCAGAGTCGACCCTCTAGTTAACGAAATCACTCTAGGGTCTTCACGATTCGGAAACTCTGTCCATGATGACCCCAATGAACAACACCTGGTTCTATGAATTGGAAGTACTTCGTCATGAATTCCTTTCCGAGTTCTGGATGTTCTTCTTCAAGGACGATGCTAATGCGAGTGCTCCATGTCCCAAAGCAACCAATCGCGGCTTCTCCACGAATTCCATCCACAATTACCGGATGAGGTTGTGATGGGTCCGGAAGTGGTTCCGTGGACTGCGTATCCATCATGTGCCGATCGACCTCTAAAGTGAGGTTTTCTTCGGTTGCTGGTATTGTAAAGTTGGTTTCTGATGCCATGAACAATTCATGTTCAGGTATGTTATCAACATTTGCAATATGGACAAGATACCGCTGGAACATACAAGGGTGAATCTAATTCTTCTTGGGTCAAAGGTTCGCGACAAGCAAAGCAAACTTCGGCTCCAGTCACATTCAGTTCAGGATCTACAGCTACCCGACGATCGAATACAAAACAATCACCATCCCAATGAGCACCGCCCATTTCTTCGAAATAACCGAGGACACCACCTTCCAATTGCCGGACATCTTGGAAGCCTTCATTCAGCATCAACGCACTTGCTTTTTCGCAACGAATGCCGCCAGTACAGAACATCACCACCGTCTTATCTTTGTCAAGGCTTGAATTCATTACAGCATCGGGAAATGCTCTGAATGTACTGATATTGAAATCCACTGCATTGTCAAATGTTCCGATTCGGATTTCATAGTCATTGCGTGTGTCCAACACTGTGATGTCCCGTCCTTCATCCAACCACTGCTTGAATTCTGTAGGCGAAATCGCCTCTCCAGTGGACTCTGATGGCCGAATTTCATCTCTGCCCATCGAAATAATCTCATTCTTGAGACGAACATTCATACGGCGGAAAGCGAGTTTTTCACTATGTGATACTTTGAGTTGAATGCCAACAAATCTCTCATCTTTCTCGAGATATTGAATGAACCCATCAACTCCTTCTTGGTCGCCACAGAGGAAGAAATTGATGCCTTCTGTACTCAGTAAAATGGTCCCCAGTAACCTATTCTTCTGACAAACTTCACGGAAGGGTTCACGCAACTCATCGCGATCGGGTAAATCGACGAAGCGATACCCTGCGACGTTTACGAACTGCTGCGCCATGGTTATCCCTCGGGCCTCGTTGATTTGTTCTTTTCGACTAAAGAAATCGATGTATTGCGCTTGAGATATATTCCCCAAACGACAAATCCGAACAAGGCACTAGACAGATGGCCCCAAGTGATGTATTCAGAAATTCCATTGTATTCTCGATTCCAATATTCAAAGGAAAGCAATATTGCGGGAATTAGCCATTTCCATTTCGAGTGATGGGAAAGTGCGCCTAGAATCCCCATCAATCCAATGGAACCCCCCATCCAACTTCGCTTCATTGGATGCGTAAAAATCTCGCTTTCAGGCCAGAAATGGGCACCCGTATTGAAAATAATACCTGCAATAATTGAGGTGAATGCAATCGTTCCAAAGAATAGGGATGCTGTCGATTTGGTTCCTGCTTTAGCCTCAAAGGATTGTGTGAATATCGCGAATGAAATGATGACGAATTTGATGTGAGGGAGATCATTGTGAAACCAAGGTGATGTGAAAAATGAGAGGAGATATTCATGTGGGGCATCAATCAATTTGTTCGGCCAAATGGCGCTTGAACAAGCCAATTGTTCACCCAATGTCTCACAACGTAAACTGCCCCAGTGTCCGAAGCCCAGCGTCGCCCAAATTGTGATAATGCCACTAAGATAAATCAAACTAAAACTACGAGTCCGAAGAAATTCCCGTGTGGTTAACACCCTTCGCTCGGTGTCTGTCCATGGCCAATAGAGCGGGAGGATTGGCACCTCTTGGCCCATCTTCAATCCTCATCGGTTTGCCAATCTGGTTCTTGGGCATCCTGTTTCGCCCACAATACATCATCAATTCGGAGTACAGAAATTGCGGCTTCTGTTGCCCCGGCAATGGCATGACGCGTAACACTCAATGGTTCTGTAATGGAGGCTTCAGACATATCACAGGATTGACCTGTATTGACATCAAGCCCCAGCCAAGCAGAATTGTCCACCGCTTGGGCTGCCGTAATTCGCAATAATTCATCAATCGGATCAAGTCCGGCATTTTCTGCCAGAACTCGAGGAATGGATTCTAGTGCAGCGGCAAAACCCTCAATCGCCATTTGTTCACGACCAGGGATTGTTTCAGCATGCCTACGCAATCGGCGTGCCAATGCAATCTGAGTTGCCCCCCCTCCTGGCAACAATTGCGGTTCTCGAATCAATTGACAAGCGACGCCGAGTGCATCATCGAATGCGCGTTGTGCTTCTTCCAACCGCATAGCGGTAGAACCTCGAATGACAACACTC
>JAQXFF010000085.1 GCA_029250425.1 Candidatus Thalassarchaeaceae archaeon
CATGCACCGCCTGAAGATATGGATCACCGCGCACCTGTTTGGAAGGGTATGGAGCATTGTCTTGAGAAAGGTTGGGTCAAGGCCATTGGCGTCTCAAATTATGGCGCGCACCATCTGGATGAAATGCAAGAATACGCCACCTACCTGCCCGCTGTCAACCAGATCGAAATCAATCCGTGGCTCCAGCGGCCTGAACTGCGTGCTGCAACAGAAGCAATCGGTGCCAAGGTCATGGCATATTCGCCATTGGCGCGTGGGCATAAGTTGGCAGACCCGAGTCTCATTCAAATTGCTGATCGGTTGGGTTGCACTCCAGCCCAAGTCGCCATCAAATTCTGTCACGACTTGGGTTGTATCACCATCCCAAAATCGAGTAGGGCTGACCGGATAGCAGAGAATTTTGCATCGCTAGATATCGATTTATCGAGTGAAATAAGTGAAATCTCAGCAATGGAATGTGGCTACATCTCAGGCTGGGATCCAACTTCGGAACCCTGATTATCTAGCATCGTCGGCCAAGAATTCATCAACAAGGTGGGCGTTTTGTTCACGCAGTTCGGACAATTCCGTCAACCACGTACTTGCCTTATCGACAGTCATCATCTTTAGTTCGCCACTGAGTATGTCGCCAGCCACATACCCTCTACGAATCTCTTCTAATGCTGCATCATCCTCTTCGAAGAAGAATTTCAGATATTGAAATGCAACATCGATATCAGGATTACCACCAAGTCTACGATGTTCTTCAACGGTGGATTGTCCACCTGAGAAAGATCTTTTGAATTTCTTCTCCATTTTCTTCAAATCTTCATTGAGGAAAATTGTGGTTTCTGGCATCGATGAGGACATTTTCCCTCCCGTCATACCAATGGCAAATCGGTGATAGGTACTGCTTGGTTGGAGAAGGCCAGGGCCACCCATGCTACGTTCCAGAGTGAGAAGCGCCATTCGTATAGGGTATCTGTCACTCTTTGTGGCTGCGGGTAAATCGACAATACCGTGTTTTGCATCTGCCATGATGTCACTGTACCCTAAACCCTTCAAAGCACCAACAATTTGCTCAAAGACTGCTTTTGTTGTGGCCTTATCACCTGCAACAATACTCTGATTTTCATCCATGATGGAGACGGTGATTCGCAAACCACCATTCTTTCGATCATTCACATTGAACCAGTTGGTTTTACCAGCTAAACCTCGACAAAGTCTGAGGTGTGGGTCCTGATCTACACCGACTGGGACCACAATGGGCCGAAGCCCCCCATATTCGTCGAGTTGGGGGTGGAGTATGTCGCCAGCTTGTACCAAAGGTGCCTGTACGTGCGCTAGATTGGTGTCTCCTTTGAAACCGTAAATCGCTTCGAATTCGGAGAGGTTGGTACGCTTGCCAAGGGTGAATCCCATTCGCTGAACAATCGGTCGCATGCTTTGGAAGTAGATATTCGTGCGCTCAGGGTCCAATCCCATGGCCACATAATTGGCCACATATTCCTCGAGTGCAACTTTGCGGCATTCTGCAAGACTGTATCCTCTGGTTGCATTCGCCTCAAGATCCGCAACTGCAATGGTCACATCTGCACCTTGTTCCTGAAACCAGCGAACTTGATCGATGACCATCTTGTGGCCCAAATGCATCTGCCCACTAGGCATCAATCCGGTCATGACACCAAATGATTCACCTCGAGATTGGGCCTGTAGGATGTTGCCTAGGTCACGATGAGCGAAAATAATGCCTCTTCGATGGTGCATAGATGGATTCGGGATTTCTGCAAAAGGCATCGATTCCAAACCAAACTGCTGAATGATTCGGTCATAGTCAGTTGAGACCTCACTTGACCAAGGGTCGATGTCCACCATCGGCTACGCCGATATCAAAGCGGCTATCAAGGCGTCGGGTCAACATTGGGCAATGGCCGATGGTTTGACGTGTGGAAGGTCCACGCCGGTTCATGGCCCGCATCTGTGTATTGGGTGGTGGACTAGTCGGCCGGTTTGTTGCGTGTATTTTGCATGACAGAAAACACACAGTACGTGTTGTTGATGCCGCATCACTGACAAATTTACCTGCTGAAATAGAAGTTATCGAAGCCCACGTTGATTTGGATTCTCTGTCGGAAATGGTTCAAGGGTCCGATGTTGTTGTCAATTGCCTCCCGGGCCGAATCGGTCACGTTGTTCGCCCCGCATTATTGTCTATAGATGGATTATCTGTGGCTGATTTAGCGTTCACATCAGAGGATCCGAGAGAATATGATGCGTTGGCAAAAAATCATGGTTCTAGACTAATCTATGATGTGGGAATAGCACCTGGTTTATCCAACGCCTTGCTAATGAGTGCACAGTGTGAAATGGGGTCACTTTCCTCCGCGAAGATCTGGGTCGGGGGGAACCCGCAGGAACCCGACGACGAGTGGTCCTACATGGCGCCTTTCTCCCCCTCAGATGTGATTGAGGAATACACGCGCCCAGCAAGAGTTCGTCGCAACGGGCAGAATGTCATCGAAGCAGCGTTATCTGAACGCCATCCCGTGACTGTACCCGGTTATGGCCAAATGGAAGCTTTCCTAACTGACGGTGTTCGCTCATTGTTGGATACCATTGATAGTGAGGAGTTGCTTGAATATACCGTCAGATGGCCGGGCCATATTAATCGATATTTGTCAGGCAATGACTCTGAAGAAGAATTGATTGAAGCCTGGAAATTTGACTCCGATCGGCCTGAATTTACTTGGTTGGCGATTGAAGTCAGCAATGGTGATGTTCAGCAGCGATGGGACATCATCGATGAAGGAAAGGACGGGTGGTCTTCAATGGCTCGCACCACTGGATTGGTGACTGTTGAAGTCACTGAAATGTTGGCAGAAGGAATCATCACCGAGTGTGGTGTAATGCCCCCTGAGATACTCGGGCGTGATTCAAAGTTGCTGCACCGCCTAATTGGTACGATGAAACAAGAAGGGGTTGTCATTCACTCTTCTTCGGATATGTGAGATTGCATTTCTTGATCATGCCTCAGAGTATAACGGATTGCCACAGGCGCCGCCAGGATGGTGATTACCGCAAGCATCGGCAGAATCCAAGATGGTTCTACATCCGCCTGAGGCTCGATTAACCAGGTAAATCGAATCGGTGAATCTTGGAAAGGCGAACTCCATTCAAACAAATCCGTTGTATGGTGGCCAACTGCCATAAATGGCGGGAAATCATTGAATTGACCATCTTCAACTAGTATATCAGTTGCTTCACCATCCCATGTAATCTGAATTAGAACGCCTTCAGATAAGGTCAAGGTGACATTTGAATCATCTAAGATTCGATACCCTTCCTTCAAGTGGTTGTCATCAAGGGTCAATTCTTCCAACACCCCGTCATCTATCCGTGCAACACTGGTGATTTGCCCACCATCAATCGCCAAATGGGTATTCCCAGGAACATTCCAACCTCCATTTCTCATCGCCGAACCCTTCAGGGTGATCGAATGGTTTGTTCTCTCAATTTCAGTTGCAGAATGTGTGGAAGAATACCATTCACCCCATGTTGTGAACCAATAATCTTGAACTTCAATCCAAGTAAGTACATCTCGATCTCTGCGGACATTGAGGTCCTCAATTTGTGCCTCCCAGTACAAACTCGCGTACCCATTTGACTCGATGCCTTGCTCTATTGATGTGGTTGAGGCTACATTTTGCTCAAGACTCCCCCCACTTCTTTGAATGGCCCAATTCAGGTTTTGCCCGGTTACGGCGACAGATTGATCACCAATAATTCTGAATCCCGCACCCATCAATTCAGATTCTATTCGAGTGTCGACCTCAGTCATTGACAATCCATATGAGAGTGGTTCAAGGCCCCATTTCGAGGCATTAATCTGTGATGTAAGGTATTCCTTACATTCCACAATTACAGTTTGATCATTGGTAATATCTTTGCCAGGCATTCCGTGGCATCCGAATTCATCTCCAAGAGAAAGTCGTTCACCCCCGACCACTTCCTGACTCAGCCAACCGTCCGCTCTCCATGCAACTGCGCCCGGCAAAGCCAATGGCAGAAGTAGTACACTCAGCATGAAGATGGTGGCTCGCACGGAATCAATCCGTGAGTGACCAATTATTGACCTTAACCACGAATCAATAGGCAATATCAAGTGTAGTTTTGTTTGACCAGCATACATGGGTACAGTCCGAGATGAAACTCTGGACGAACTCCGAACCGTGTGTAAAATCCAAGGCGCAGATGTTCCTTTGCCAAAATCACCCCTCTACAGTGTATTATTGTCCATTCTTCCGATTACCATCCGATTTATATTCAGAATTCGCTACAGGGGGTTACACCGTATTCCCCGGAATGGTGCGGTGATTCTTGCTGCCAATCACACATCACATATCGATCCGTTTTCGATTATTTGTGGAGTCCGTCGAAGAACACATTACCTTGCAAAAGCGGGCCACTTTGATAAATTCATGACTTCAGTTGTGATGAATACGACGGGGCAAATTCGAACCCACAGGGAATCTGGAGCTGTAGATGCACTGAGTAGTGCTTCAGATGTGCTTGAAGCTGGCCTCTCCCTCGGTATTTTCCCTGAAAGTACGCGCTCTCGCCGAGAGGAAGCACCCTTCTTGGGCAAGGGGAAAACTGGCTTTGCCCGATTGGCGGCTAGTCATCCAGATGTTCCAGTATTTCCTACAGCAATCATTGGGGCACGGGATGTAATGGCACCTGGGGACAAAATCATCAGATTCTGGAAACCTGTGGAGGTCACCTTCGGTGAAGGGGTGACGTGGAATCAATGGATTGTCCATCCAAATGGTGGCGCTCAAGACGAAGAAAGCATTCGCAGTATCATTACGGCAGGGGAAGAACAGCGGCGTGCCACGATGAAGGAACTGTATCGCCGGTTTACAGATCAAGTAATCGGGACCATGGCGGCACTCGGTGCGCCCTAGAAGGGCACGGGTATCCTTCAAGAACTGTCGCGACTAGGCCCGCTTGTTCCATGCAGACCTACCTCGACCTCCTACGCCGCATCCTTGACGAGGGTGTCCAACGCGGTGACAGAACGGGGACTGGAACACTCTCGGTTTTTGGTCATCAAATGCGCTTCGATCTTTCACAAGGATTCCCAGCAGTGACTACCAAAAAATTGCATTGGCCGAGTATCATTCACGAATTACTCTGGTTCTTGTCTGGCGACACAAATGTTCGTTACCTGCAAGAAAACAAGGTCCGTATTTGGAACGAATGGGCTGACGAAAATGGCGATCTTGGCCCAGTTTATGGGAAGCAGTGGAGAAAGTGGGAAGCAAAAGATGGCCAAATTATCGACCAAATCACTCAGGCCATTGATTTGATCAATAACAACCCCTCGAGCCGCCGAATTCTAGTCAGCGCTTGGAATGTAGGGGAACTGGAGGACATGGCACTAATGCCCTGTCATGCGTTTTTCCAATTCTATGTGGCCGATGGGAAATTATCATGCCAACTCTACCAACGCAGCGCCGACGTGTTCCTCGGCGTGCCATTCAACATCGCTTCCTATGCCCTGTTAACGCATATGATGGCTCAAGTTTGCAATTTGGACGTAGGTGACTTCATCCACACGATTGGAGATGCCCACCTTTACCTAAATCATCTAGAGCAAGCCAAAGAGCAAGTTTCGCGTGAACCATTGCAATTACCGACATTGAATCTCGATTCTAGCATCACAGATATTGATGCATTCGCTGGTGAACATATTGTGATTGAAGGATATGAACACCACCCACACATTTCAGCCCCCATTAGTATCTAGG
>JAQXFF010000089.1 GCA_029250425.1 Candidatus Thalassarchaeaceae archaeon
AACGATTACTAGGGCGCTGGGCGGAAGGAGAAGCGAGTCGTGCAGATCATTTGTGGGGCAGTATCGAACAACCTGATTCATTCCAACGACTCGCGGAGACCTACCTAAGCGATGTGCGTCTAGGTGAAGATGGGAATTGGGAAGTTCCCATGATTGATTTTATCGAAATCTGTCCGAAAATTAGTGGATCTTACTGGAGATTACCTAACCGTCCAGTACGAAATGGATGGGTGACCCTTTCTCCTGATACAAGAGAAAACAGTCAACAACGCCTTTCCCGATTGCTAAAAGAACGTATACGAACACAACTGATTACCGAATGTCGAGAAAGAATGGAAAGAATGGATGAAGCGTTCGCTGGCAGGATGGCGGAGGAAGTTGGGAGAATTGTAGGGCTCTTACAACATCAAGCGAGTGCTGAGGTTTCATTCACCTCGGCGGAAGAAGAGGATTGGCCGCCCTGTATGCGGGAAATAACAACACAACTCACACAATCAGTCAATATCAACCACGTGGGCCGTGTCTTTCTTGCCAGTATGTCAAGGGTGATTGGATTGACGGTCGATGAGGCTCAGGCATTTTTCATGAACGCGCCAGATTATTCTGCAGATACCACACGTTACCAATTGAACCATGTTTACGAACATGAATACACCCCTGCTGGATGTCCTAAATTGCAAATCAACGCATGTTGCCCAGTTAGCCGTGGTGATGCAAAGTCGGATCTATGCAGCAGAGAATGGATGGATCATCCTCTGAAATATTTGCGTGCGCGTCAACGCTACAAACATCGTGAAGAACAAACAACTACTGTTTCTTCATCAACAGATCGTGCTCAAACGCCCCAATAGCGACCTGTGTCTTGCTTTGATTCCCAAGACCGTATGCCTGTTCGAACTGCCCAGAAAAAGAACAATGCGAAAATAGTACTGCCCCAATCTTCGTAGATTGTAGTGACGTCATATTCGTACCCACTCCCTCCTGCAATTCGGATTGCAACTGATAGTGCAGCTGTTGCCATCGTCCAAAGTACCATACCAAATGCAATTACCAAAATCGAACGACTGCTGAAATTTCCTTTCTTCCAGCGTAAAACGATGAGTGATAAAGCGAATGAAAGCGCACCGAGAACAATCCAAGTCAATGACTTTTGTAACACTGTTAATCCCATCAAAATATTCCCAACGCCACCATCGGATTGCAATTCACCATAGGTATCGTAGCCTTCTACAACAGCGAGTAAAATTGCAACACCTGTCACCGCCCACAATAATGAGGACAGGATAGCCGCATCTGCGGATTCACGCATGTCTCGCATCAACCGTTCAAGACGATCTTCGGCACCAAGTCCCTTGAACAAAAGGTAAATGCCAACCAATAACGGCATTGCTCCAATGAGTGCACCACCGTTTGGAAGTATCATTCCAAGACCTAGAATCATCATGAATATCGCAACCGGAACAAGGAGTCTTGCTCGCCAACGTGGGTCTTCAATTGCTTTGGCAATGTAGTAATATGTTCCTTCGATACCTTTGGACTGACGTACGATAATCTTCTCAACGTGGTCAATTGAAAGTCGGCTTGATAAAATTGGCAACACTGATTCATCTTCCATTCCGTCGGTCACCAAAACACCACGATCTGGTTGGAATTCGGAAATTACATCTTCAAGTTGCTGTGCGATATTTCGGTCGGACTTGATGCCTACACGCTCATCTCCTGTTAGAATGGCGATTTCAACAGCATCATTGGGCTCAGCACTCTCTGCCAAGAGATCATGTTGGTGTAACGCACCTAGAATAGCATTGGTGTCACTTTCCTCTGGATCTGCGATACCCAATCGAAGTGCTGCGGTGAGGACCTGACGACGGCCAACAACACTACCTCGAATGCCCGCTTTGACACCCAAATCGTTGTCACGATCAACGGTCATAACCAAAGTTCGGACCATACTTTGTGCCTCCTGCACCCCCTAGGGGGGTGCGAGTGTGTTTTCAATTGTTGGATAAAATGCCGCAATTAAGCCGTAAATGTTGATTCAGCGAGACAACTTGGGCAAGTGACCTTGATTGGGCGTGTTGCAGGGATACCCAATGCCGAGTTACACAATGGACACATGACGGCCTGTTCAATCTGTGATTGCCGAGCTCTTCCTTCCCTACTAGGGTCATATGCCGGACGATATTTTGATGCATCTTGAATATAATTTGCAGATTGTCCCGATGGGGTACTGGGTGCAGATTCTGGTGTGGAAGTTGTAGAAGGCATCTCACCTCCACTTTTCCACGCATTGTATTGTGCCTCGACTTCAGCAGCACTCATCCTGTGGTCTCTTCCTATTCGATCGTAGGAAAGCAGACGGTCGTACTCATCCATGCCATCGAGTTTGGCCAGAACATCTGTGGGTAGCATGTCTCTCAGAATGGCTTCGGTTGCTAATTTGACTTAGCAATTGTCACTGTTTGCTCTCAATTTTATTCCAGTCGCATATTTACGGTTTGAGGAGAGGAGTTAGAATATTGACCAAGTCATTCATCAATTCATTTCCATCCGCATGAATTCCTCTGGCAAACCGAATCGAAATAGATGTTTTAGCTTCAGTTCCCGAATTGCGGACTGCGATTGAGATTGGCAATTTCTCAAGAGTACCTTCTAACAGTAATAGCGCAGGTTCCCCATCAACATGTGTGCGATTGAGTGGGGTGTTGCACCAATCCTCTGCGGAAGTTTGAATCAATATTGCAAGTTCATTATCCCCAGTCCATCGTTCTCTAACACTTGGCTGAATTGATGCTCGTTTTTTCCACCCGCCTCGGAATGCAGGAAGAGAATTGTTCTCGCAAAGTGCTGCTCTTGCCAGAAGAGTTGCAAGAAGCGTGGCAGCACCATCTCCGACCAATGCCCAAGTACCACTTGTATTGGGGCAGAGGGCAGGCATTACCAAATGCCCAGAATCTTCAGTTCCAATGACTCTCGGTAATTCTGTAGACTGAAACCATCTTGAATCGGGTGTTGGCCACAATGCAGCAGATAGCCATCGGTCCCCCACCGCTGTTGTAATTGAAACGTGCTTGCCGAGTCGTGGCAAATCAGCAATCAACCCAAGATCGCTTTCTATACTGGCTGCCATTTTCCAGTCACCAGAACGTGCACCGATTGCTGCACGCATAATTTCATCACACATTCGATCTCCGTCTACAATTTGCAATCCATCTTCGATTGCTTCAATCAACAGACAGCGGTCGCCATCGCCATCAAGTGCAGCCCCTATGATTTGTCCCGGCTCCCAAGGCGGAATGCCCTCATTACCTTCCAGCCTCTGAGCAATACTCCACAACAGTCGGTGTGATGATTCATTCATGAGGAGTTCCTCATTCAGCCATTTTGCAGTCGGTGAAAAATCGCCAGCTCCACAATTATGGTTTATCGGATCCAGCCGACTGCTGACTTCAATCGTTTCCAATCCTCGGCGACTTAGCCCCTCTGCAAACCATTCTGTTCCAGCACCACCTGAACAATCGAGGAGGAGGCCGTCTTTTGGAATTACATTACTCCAATCCAAGGTCCCAAATTTCATGGCCATCAGTGATTCTAACTCTTGCAGACGGTTTTTCAAGGCTTCACGATATAGGGTCAGACCATCTATTTCCTCTAATGATTCTCCTTTTTCCTGTGGGGCTGCCAATCCACCATCAGCCAATTTCCAAGCAATATCTGAAATTCGATTCTCCACGTCAGGCATCGATTTGTAACCTTCCGAATCAAAGAATTTCACACCCGAATCTGTTGCAGGGTTATGGCTAGCAGTCACCATCATTCCCGCATCTGCAGCACTGGCAAGAACTGCGTTGTGTAATCCAGGAGTTGGCAATTCCCCTACCCTGAGGGTACGACATCCTGCTGCACCCAATCCTGATTCCAATGCATCGACAAGTGTTACATTTGCATCTCTACGATCCCATCCAATCACGACTAATGGCGACTCGCCGATACTTTCCAACAAGTGAATCCCTGTGGCTTCACCAATAATTCGCATGGCACGATTAGACAAAACACGATGTTCAATTAATGCATTCAAGGCACCTTCGTCATCCCAATTCATTGCAGTGCCAAAAGTCTCATCGGCACGTCCACGAATGCCGTCGGTACCATGGAGGCGTGGCCGTTTCATCCAATTCACTCTCGCAGTACACTACCATCTGGATGGCCGCCACTCACCGTCACATTCGGCCAAACATTGCAGCCTGCACCCAGCACAGTGCCTGGATTGCAAACAGCATTGCAGCCAATTTGTACACCCTCTCCTAGAATGGAACCAAATTTTCGCAATCCAGTGTCTACGTTGAGATTATGAATCCGAATCTGTCGTCCATCATTTCGCAGATTGGATAACTTACAACCAGCTCCTAGATTGACATCACGACCGAGGATTGAATCACCGACATAATTGAAATGGGGAGCTTTGGCTCCAGGAAGCAACAAACTGTGCTTGATTTCTGTTGCATGGCCGACTACTGCGCCACGACAGATCCAAGAATGGCTTCGAACGTAGGCTCCATGACGAACTTCACCAGCAATATAGGACGGGCCTTCAATGTGTGAACTTGGACCAATCAATGAACCATCGGTGATATGCACAGGGCCTTTTGATTCGTCAATGGTTACAGATGGATGCACCCCTCTTCGATTGGAACCTAAACCTTGAAGGAGAAATTCTAGTTGATTTGCCAAGCCCATTGGATTTGATTTGTCGAGCAATACCCAAACAGGTTCCTTCTCAGGCATTCTCAAGCCTGTCACCTTCCCACCAGATTTGGTGAGAGACGGGAACAGTGTCGCCGCAGTGCAGTCCATTAGAGGCCCCACTAGGGGCCTCGCTTATGGTTTTCCAGCCATTTTGTGTTCAAGAGAGCGGCTTCGGGGCCGCATTGAGAACTTCCTGACTGGTTCCTTTTTCAAATTGAGAGAAATTTTCACCGAACATATTGGCCAGATGATCTGCGGCTGAATCGTAATCTGTACCATCTCCCCATGTTTCACGTGGATTGAGAATTTCAGTGGGCACGCCTTCACAGGCTTGTGGGATTTCAAATCCAAAGCGAGGATCCACAACAAATTCTGCATCGTTTAGACTACCATCTAATGCTGCATTGAGCAAAGCTCTAGTCCACTTGATTCGAATCCGTTTACTCTTACCATATCCTCCACTAATCCATCCTGTGTTGAGAAGCCAACAACGTGCACCATGTTTCGCCATTTTGGCTGCAAGTAAATCTGCGTAAACACTGGGGTGGCGCGGCATGAAGGGGGCTCCGAAGCAAGCTGAAAATGTCGCTTGAGGTTCCTTGACACCAACTTCAGTTCCAGCGACTTTGGCAGTATATCCCGATATGAAGTGATAGGCCGCCTGTTCAGGATTTAGTCGGCTTATTGGAGGCAATACTCCGAATGCGTCACATGTTAAGAAAACCACATTTTGTGGGTGGCCAGCCATTGAATCCTCAGTTCGATTTTCGATGAATTCTATTGGGTACGAACCACGAGTATTTGCAGTGAGGGAATCATCAGAAAAATCAGGGACTCCTTCACTATCTACTACGATGTTTTCCAAAATGGAACCGGGCATTCGTGTAGTCGCGAAGATGGCGGGTTCGTCATCTTCTGAAAGATCGATTAGTTTGGCATAACAACCTCCTTCAAAATTGAATACACCTTTTGCCGACCAACCGTGCTCATCATCACCAACCAGTGCACGTTTTGGATCTGCAGACAAGGTGGTTTTCCCTGTACCGGATAAGCCAAAGAAAACAGCAGTATTGTCACCAGTGGTATTGGATGAACAGTGCATCGGTAAATGACCTCTGCCAGGGAGTAAATGATTCATAATCGAGAAGATCGATTTCTTGATTTCGCCAGCATAACGGGTCCCGCCAATAATTACCGTTCTTTCCTCAAAGGAAATCATCACGAACACATGAGAATTGGTCCCATCAATTTCAGGATCCGCATGAAAATTAGGTGCATGAAGAATTGTAAATTCAGGAATATGCGAATCAATTTCATCGATTGATGGTCGCAAGAACATGTTCCGAGCGAAAGAAGAATGCCATGCATTTTCTGTCACTACTCGAATGGCCAATCGCTCATCAGCATCCGCACCACAATGCAAATCCTGCACAAAAATTTCTTCTCTAGACGAAAGGTAATCGCGCACTTTAACACTCAATTTCTGATAAATTTCAGGCGTGGTTGGGACATTGACATCACCCCACCAAATCTCACCCGTCAATGGGTTGTTTTCATCACCTGACTTCACCACGAATTTATCATTGGGTGAACGGCCCGTTCTTTCCCCAGTTTCAGCCATTAGCACACCATGTGCAGTTAGTTCGCCTTCACCTCTCCGTAGGGCGGCTTCGTACAGTGCTTGCCACTCCAAATTCCAATGAACTTGACCCCTTGGACTCAAGCCATGATTGTCAATAGCATGGGCCCCTTGATGGCCAGCAGAACCGATGACCGATAGGGCCATGTCGAGCGCGCCCCGCTGGACCCTTATAGTGCATTTCGGCGAACGGCAACAATCCTTCGGACTCCTTTGTGCCACAAACAAACACATTGAATTTGATTCAACAACAGGGCGACGCTTATGCGACGAATGGACTGCTTCGTTGCATGGCGGGGGATGAACATGAAGATGACGAGTCTCCCTCAGAAGACCGAATCATTGATTCTCGGGCTTTCCAAATGGGTGGTGGGATTGATCTTGATGCCTTCATGACCCCGGGTGATTTAGCCGCTGCGAAACGTCCCGCATTGCCGGGTGGATCACCAACTGATGCCACTGCTGGAATGAAACCGAATGAAGATGAGTTGGCCGTTGGCGAAATTGATGATGCTGTTGGCGAAATTTTTGAAATTTTCGACCAGAATTCGGGGCCAAAACCTGGCGATGTTCTCTCTGATGGGACCGTCTATGAAACGCCAGAATTAGACACGATTACAGAGATTGCTGTCGAAGGTGAACGGCGATTGCACTGGGCCTTAATGGTCACGATGATTCTAGTATACAGCTTAATTGGTTGGCTTGTAGCAACTGCATTAGATCCTGTGATGGCGACTGCTGGACTGATTGGTTTGGCAACATTGGGGTTCATTCTAGGAGAACGTTGGGTACCAGACAAAGGGATGCACATCCTTGGAGTCACATGGGTCATCATTTCGATGAAACT
>JAQXFF010000108.1 GCA_029250425.1 Candidatus Thalassarchaeaceae archaeon
GTATGGTCGTTATCTTGGCCTTTCAGGAGATTACCTTAGACCACATGTTGTGTTGTGGGATGTGAATAGAGAAGTCCTCGTAGTTGATTTTGCCAATGTTGCACCTGAACGAGTGCCTGAGGAGTACAGAGGCACCGCATCATTGTTGCATTGTATCGCTTTTGGAAATCAAGAAACAGCTGAAGTCCGGATTGAATCATTTCTCGATTCACAGTGTTCAGGTTGGAGAAACGCGATCATTGAAGATTTCACATTACCCAATTTACAATTGCCAACCATACCTACCGTGGAGTATGAGAATGGCGTGTATTATGCACACGTTGGCAATGCCTATTCAGTTGGAAAGAGAGTCACTCAGCCCTAATTGAATCAAGACTCGTCTCAGCAGCGGCGAGGCATGCCAACAAGTCATCCATGATTGATTGAAGTGAAGGAATACTCTCTGCTGTTACGGTGATGACCAATTCTACTTCGCCATTATCGAGTGGGCGAATATTTGCCTCAAACATTTCAGGGTCATCAACTGCAATCGCTGATAGTAGTACTTTAGCACGTTTTTCATCACCAATCCATCGTGCTTCACAGGTCGCCATGTACGTCCGATACACAACCCATTCATGGCGCCATCGGTCGCAATCGCCATCACCCTTCACCCATCCCACCCAATTATGACGGGCCTGTTAGAGTGGTTCGATCAGAATGCTCGACCTCTGCCTTGGCGGGTACAGAAAGTGACCCCATGGGAATCACTTCTAGCAGAAATTATCCTCCAACAAACCCGAATGGAAACGGGTTTACCATACTGGGAGAGAATCAGAAAGGCGTATCCAACACCAGCAGCACTTGCTGCAGATACTGAAGAAAATCTTCTATTGTTGTGGCAAGGATGTGGATACTATGCTCGCGCACGCAATCTGTACAAACTGGCCATTTGCCTTGAGGGGGCGGATCTTCCCCACTCATACGATGCTTTGTTGCAATTACCAGGAATTGGCCCATACACTGCTGCAGCCATTGCATCAATGGCTTTTGGTGAAGCGGTTGCTTGTGTAGATGGGAATGTGCGCCGAGTAATCTCGCGTTTACGAGCTGAGCATTTGACGGAGTCAGAACTTCAACATGAAGCGACAGCCTTACTCAATCATCAACGGCCAGGTGATTGGAATCAAGCGATGATGGAAATTGGTTCACTGGTTTGCACTCCACGAAAACCAAATTGTAGTCATTGTCCATTACAATCAAAATGCAATGCTGCCACATCATCAAACCCAGAACAATGGCCACTTAAGAGATCAACAAAACAGGTCCACGTCAATGCAACAGTTCTTGTTGTTTCAGGTAAAGGTGGGTTTCTGTTAGAGGCCCGCCAAGGGCGAACACTTGGTGGCTTGTGGGGCCTACCTTATGCGGAAGGGGAAGTGGAAATTACAAATCTATTGCGCGGTCGAGATGCAAGCCAAATTGGACAAGTAAAACATGATTTTACGCACAAACGTTTCAACATCACTGTATACAAATCTAAATCCAATAGTGACGATATATTGCGTCAACCAGATTCTGTTCCGTTGGCGACTTTAGATCGAAAAATTCTCAATTTGCACAAGGAGTATCAAAGCGAACAATCTTGAGAGAACGCAAGTACCCCCTAATTGTGGCCGAAGAGCAGGTATTGCAGGGGCTTCCCCCCGAAGACCCAGTAGTCTTCAAAAATTCAGAAGCGATTCTTACATTACCGAGCCAAACCCCCCTCCCCTCACGTGCAATGTTTGCTGCCCTTCTTGCAGTATTGGCTGCAACAGCAGGCCTCTACGTTGGAGCGGACTATCTTGATGGTGATTCAGGTATGTACACTCATCGTCAATTAATTTTCACACAATCTGTAGGGGCTCCAAATGAATCTGCAATTTTGACCGGTGTCCTCCTTGACGGTGAAGGGCAACCTTTGGCCAATTATACTCTTGAAGGCCATCTTGCTTATCGGCGAAATGTTTACGCTAATACATCGGAAAATGGCAGTTTCCGAATAGAGGGATTAGACCCTGGACAATTGACCCTGGACATTGCATCACCTGAAGGAGATCGATTCACAAACCTCGTCTTACTCAATTCTCCAGCCGGCTTTGAACCGTATGGTTTCACACACCTAGTGTTTGAATGGCCTAGTGAATCTGACTTTGAAAATGGCCAGCAATTATCAGTGGGTGGACATTGGATTGATTTGAGTATTTCACAACGAGAAAATAGCACACAGCCCTATGATCAAACTGCTGCAGCGATGTACGACATGTTTGGAACGGGATTCATTGGACTGGGAATAATCACTTTGGCTATTACAGTAATTGGACTCAAAAACAAGAATACGGGGTTGATTAGAACTGCTACCGTAACAGGATTCTTTTGCATGGGACATTTTTATGTTTCATGCGGTTTTGGTCTCATCGCATTCTTACTCACAATATCTTTGATACGTCAAGATTGATGCTCACTTTTGAATGGACGCCTCAACACGCTGGTACCAATTCATTCCATTTTCGTGGTCTTCCAGCTTTTTGAATTGTGGGAACGGTGAGATTGATCTCATGTAACCAAATGCGGCTAAATCAACCATATCAGGTTCAGCACCGCCAAAGTACGGTTCTCCGTTGAATGAATCGGTGAATTCAGTTAGCAGATCGTGCCACAACTGTTTCGGCTTCCGACCATCCTTTTTCACCCGACTTCGTGCAATAAATCCCCACATGATTGGGAATCCAGCCCATGCATACAATCGCTTTGAAATAAAGCCGAACTTCTCAAGTTTTGAAACACGGATGGTTGTTTGCAAGGCTGAGAATAATCCACCGTAGAGTATTGGTACAGTTGCTTTCGACATTTTGGTATCGACCCATTCCATCCACTCGTCTCTACGTCCGGCGTCATTTGTTTCCCACAACTTCCCATCATTGTATGTGACATCGATGTGTTTCATAATGGGTGTCGAGTCAACCACAATATCTCCGCCCACTTCAGTCCATACGGGAACTTTACCCCAATCTCCAGCAAATTTCAATTCCTTTTTTGTCTTCATCGCGTTGACCTGAACCTTCTGATAATCAATATCGAGATGTTCTGCAATACTGCGAACTTTCCAGCAAAAAGGGCATGTATGTAGCATGTGTAATTGTGGTTTTTCCATTCTTCCAACTCCATCTCAGCACATCGGGTATTCTTCTTGCATTGGCGGGAGGAACAAATCCTCACACGTGCGCGTGACTGTAGAGAGGGAAAGTGTGCTCCGATCATCGAGGAAAACGCTCACCTGAGTCGTGCTGACTGTACTTGGAATGTAATCTTCTCCGGTTTGTGTGATTACAAGCACCAAATTGTCTCCTGCCTCTAGAACAACATCCATGGCAAAGAATTCCATTTGCGCTAGTACTGTGGTCCCAGGAAGGTAAGCTACGACGCCATCTTTACCCCCATCTGCAAACCGTAAATCCATGACTGCATGGCCGAGATGTGACCCATCACTACCCCTTTGCATTTCGACAAACAAATGCCCACTTGTACCAATCATCCGTGCTCCAATGTGCAAGGTCGGCATTCCAATAATTCTGAAATCTTCTTCCATGGTTCCACAATCAAGGATGGTCTGACTAGTGGTTGTAACGGTATCACTACCGGATACCAACT
>JAQXFF010000109.1 GCA_029250425.1 Candidatus Thalassarchaeaceae archaeon
CTTGCATTCTTCACAATGACTGCTGTAGGTGTTGTTGTGTTATGGCAACCGCTTCTCATGTTTAGTGGAGATGTCAATGTCAACGTTTTCACTGCAATGGTGTCCACAATTGTATTCGGTATAGGTGTTGATGACTCAATCCATATCATTGATCGAATCCGGGAAGAAAAAGAGACGCCCGCTGGTATCGTGAAAACGGTTTCAAGGACTGGGCAAACAATCTTTGAAACCACAGCGACAACATGTGCTGGTTTGGGCGCGGGTCTCTTGGTAGATATTCCAGGATTGAGAAATTTCTTCTTCCTGATGATGATGCTAATCACATTCGCCCTGTTGACAAGTGCAATTCTCCTACCAGCAATGATTGTCGGTTGGCACACCCTCCTGTTCAAAATCACTGGTAAAGGTGAGTACCAAGATCTCGATATCGACGTCGTCGTTGCGAGTAGTACCACAATGGATGCAATACTCGAATAATCGCCCGTAGGGCGAGAATCGCCATTGCGGTAGATTGAATGCTTGAATATGGCTAGAGCAAGTATGAGCCGACGAGTTGCCATCCTGCTAGTGGCCTCGTTATTGGCAACTTCATGGGTTGGCGTATTGACACCAGTAATGGCCACAGGTTCGCGCTCCAATGAAAGCATGTCTATTGTGATGTCAAAAGAGGTTTGGGCTTCATCTGAAACTTTTGAGGTCACCGTCGGACTATGGGGGCTCAATATGGGACGAACTTACTCATTGGAATGGGAGGTTCGCACAGGGAATGGAACAATGGGGCCCGACATCATCATTCACAATGGGTACCAAAATTTCACCGCAAACTCTTCTGCAATGCAAGTTCAAATTGAGGCAAACCATCTAGATTCTTCAACCACACACCTCCATCGGTTTCTTGCCGAACTATCTGACAGCAGTGGTACATTGGTTGCCGATCAAGTGAATTTCAGCTCTTTTACAAACACATTGCCTGTCGCCTATTCCGATATTATCTTCTTTGGAGATTCTTTGTCAGACATGGGGAACTCATTCAATCAATGGGGTACACCCGATAGTCCACCATATTGGAATGGGCGTTTCTCCAACGGGCAAGTTTGGGCCGAACAATTTGGGCAGTTTATGGGAGCGAATATGGCAGCAGGCCGAGGCACTGCAAATGGCAACAATCGCGCCTACGGGGGAGCACATTCAGGAGATGGGACCTATCTATTTGTCATTCCAAATGTCGGGAAGCAAGTTGGTGATTATCTACAGAATCATCAAATCAATGCGAATGAACTGGTTGTCATTTTCTGTGGAGGGAATGACTTCGTCCACAGTGACGAAACGGATACTCAACAAGTTGTTGACAATATTGAGGGGCACATGACCGATTTAACCGCTGCAGGCGCAACAGAATTCCTCATCCTTGATTTGCCTCCACTAGAAACAGTGCCCAGGGTAACCGAAGAAAGGGACGCCGCAGGTGTTGCAGAAATGCATGAACGGGTTCTTGATTTTAATCAAAAATTACACACCATGCTGGATGATACCGTAAACAGCACATCCTTGACCATTCACCGTGGCATGGCATGGAATATGTTTGACACGGTTTACAACAATCCTTCTCACTTCGGACTCACCAATATCACACACCCTGCCTGTGATCATGATGGTTATACATGTGAAGACGGAGATCCAATTGCTCCAAATGCAGAGGAATACTTGTGGTTCGATAAAATGCACCCCACATCTACCATGCATGATTTGACTGATTTATACATTCGAGAGTTAATGGGTGTCAACGACATAGATGGGGATGGCCTTGCTGACATTTACGATAATTGTACGGACACCTTGCCGGGCATAGAAATCGGCAGTGATGGTTGCGACATCCCGCCACCCGACACCGATGCAGATGGGGTCATTGACGCGGAGGATCAATGTCCTGAGACTGATTCTGGATTGAGCGTGGATGTGAATGGTTGTGCAACCAATCAAATCGATTCTGATCAGGATGGGGTTATGGATGATGTCGACCAATGCCCGAATACACAACCAAGCTGGGAAGTCAATGGTGTAGGATGTTCTTCATGGGAGATGGATAGTGATTCAGATGGTTTGGTAGATGCTGAAGACGACTGCCCCAATACAGATTTAGGCGAGGATACGGATGGGGATGGATGTGCAGACTACCAATTGGATTCCGATAATGATGGGGTGGCCGATGATTTAGACGCCTGCCCCGGTACACCACGCGAAGAATTGGTGAATGAATTGGGATGCTCTGGTTCACAACTCGACGATGATGACGATGGAGTCTACAATATCGATGATGTCTGTCCCAACACCCCCATTGGGGAAACAGATGTCAATACCGCCGGATGCGGGCCTTCTGAGAGGGATTCTGATGGCGACAATGTGAATGATTTTATTGACCAGTGCCCCGATACAGAATGGCTTGCTGAAACCGATACAAATGGTTGTGCAGCGAACCAACGAGATATTGACAATGATGGACGTAAGGATTCCGTGGATGGTTGTCCAGAAGTATGGGGGTCGCTGAATGGTTGTCCAATATTGTCGATCCAATTGGGTTTGGTTGAAGCACCTGATAGCGATACGCGAACCGCCAATATTTCCGTCACGATTTCCTGCGAAAGTGATTGCCTAATGTCTTGGGTATTGCAAGAAGGGGATGATAGCATTTCACAGAATGAAAATTCGCAAAATGGTACATATTTCGCCCAATACGTGAATACGGAAGAAGAATCACGGGAATTGAATGCACGTGTTAGTATCGATGGAATGTGGAAGGGTACAACGATGACTGTTTACTTCCCACCCATAGAGGATGAAGGATCACCTGGTGAAAACCTAACGGATTCTGCCAACCAAAGCACTGATTCAGATACCTCTGGAACAACTGGAGATCAAAGTTCAGAAATAGAAATGGACACTAACTCGATTGCCATGATTGCCATGCTACTTCTATTCAACATAGGAGTCATCGCAGCCATCATGGCCGCTCGATCCAAATCGAAGGGAAGCAAGGATGTGCGAGAACACTCGATGGCTGCTTTTGAGCGAGATTTGTTCGCAGAAACTGCTCCGATGATAGACATGTCACCAACTACATCACCACCTGCAATCGAGTTGGAATCTGTTCAACAAGGAACAACTGAAAACTCAGACTTACCAAG
>JAQXFF010000116.1 GCA_029250425.1 Candidatus Thalassarchaeaceae archaeon
GAATACAGCCGACTTCGTCTATCTGAACTTCGATTACTTTGCTGAGACAGATTATCTCACTGATTCAGAAGGCGATATCCTTGCAGTGCAAGAATACGGTATTCTTGAAGTCGAATGGCGCAAGGGTGGCGATGTATACAATGGTACCATCATTGGAAACTGGAACGATTACAACGAAAATGGTGTTCAGTACAATGAAACTTGCGAAGATATCGATGAAGATGGAACCTATGACGAGACTGAATACATTGGTGACCTCGGCTGGAACGTTTTCTTCGATTCAGAAGGTATCTCGAAAGGTGTGACACTTGATTTGACTCACATCTTCATTCGAAACACAACTTCTCTCGACAGCCGTGATTGGGATTACAATTGCACGGATTTGTCTGGGACTGAAGTCACAGTATCATATCGATTCCAATCGAATGGAGATGGTGTGAATGGCAACAGCGGTTTGGCTGGATTCGCGATTGACAACATCACTGTGCGGGAATATGTGTTCACATACGTAACTGAATATTCAACACCGGTTACTGGACTTGATTCTCAAGAAGACCAAGAGGTCAACATTGGCAATCACGATTTCTCACAGGGAATATATCGTATTGATGCAATGACGCACTATGACAACCAAACTCAGGGTACCGCTTGGTATAACCACAAGGAAGTAAATTTGGCAAACAACGTCAGCCGCCTCATCTTCGAGGTCGCGAGTGTGGATGTGCAATTGCTACGACCCGATGTTCTTGATTGCGTAGAAGACAACACGTATGGTTGTGTATATCCAATCGATCAGGTTGAAGATCATGCATTCTCAATGGATCTTGTAAACGGTGTACTAGAGGGTGATTACAACATCAAACTCATGGTTACCGATATGACGTCAGGTTCAGTCATCTTTGACGAAGCCAGTGCAGAGAGTCCAATGACTTTGATTCCGCACGAGCGATCTTCCGCTTCGTGGGCTGCAGTATCGCCCGCCAATGGGTGGACTGATGGTGGTAACTACAACTTCAGCTTCTATGCTGAACTTGTTGACGATGGTTCAATCTCTGGAAACTCTTGGGATTTCAGCATCTCTATGGCCGAAAGTATCGATGTCGCGATTCTTTCGAATCCAACCGATCAGAACCGCTTGTCTCGAGTCAAGGCAGACTTGGATGCAATGGGCATGACCTACACACAGTTCTACGTCGAGGATTGGGATCGATATATCACCAGCACTTGGATGAATCATTACAACAAGATTCTGCTACCATGGCAAACCACTGTCAACGTTGAAGCAGGTAATTACTACACTGAATTGAATGCTGAGGGTGGTAGCGATGGATTGAGCCCAATGGCGGTTATCAAGAACCGTATGCAGGCAGGTGCAACTCTCGAGATGCACTTGGGTCCTTACAGCAACATCTTCCAAGATCCGTTGAGTAACTTGCCTTACAACATCAATGTCGCAAACCGCAATGTCGAAGGCAACTTCGTATCACATTCAGATACGAATGTAGTCGATTGGCATCACCCATTGCTCACTGATGTCAATCCGGTGGCCTTCATTTCGTTTAACGGCGGACATCACGTCGCTGAATCGACATTGATTACCACGCAGACTGACACCCTCAACATACCCCAGGTATGTGGCGGTCCAATTTCTGCACCAATTGGGACATTCCACAGTATTATCAATGATGCATCTGACTCAACAGCATCACTACTGGCAACTTGTACCATTGGGCAAGGTGGGATGATTGTCACGACCATGGATGTCGAGAATCCAAGTGTATCAGATGAATTCGGTACGACAGGGAAACCTCTGCTATCCAACCTTTTGGCGCACCAAGTAACACCTTACCCATTGGATTTCGGTCCAGCGAGCGATGGATTTGACTTGGTCATCAATGGGGAGGCTATGAATTGGAATAGTTTGCAAGGTCGCTATGACACACTTTACATGAAGAGTGATGCAGATCTAGAATTCTCATTCACATCTGATTTGTCAGGACTTGACGCCGATTGGGAACTTCGTCCCGCTGAGGGTACAACTGCAACCAATTGGGATGGAAACCCACTCCAAGATGGTGAGATGGACCACCGTGAAGAAGACACCCATACCGCACAGTTCTGTGTACTAGATGCACAGAGTTCGACTCTTTGTAAGCAAGAGGCACAGTGGTGGGTAACACTCTACCTGCATGATGAGGATGGACATACGCGTATGGCCAACATCATGTTGGAGACCAACGATGCTCTGGCTGACGAGTTTAGCCCAATGCCATCGTTCTCAATCATCGATCGACTTGAATATCGAGGACAGATTGATGCACATGGTGTCAAGAACTCCTCAGATGGTAGCACTTGGGACATCAACCTGATTCGCCTTGGTCCAACCGGTGATTTGACAGTGCACTTCGATGCATCCAATTCTTCTGATGGAGATGCAACCGATGGCACCAATGGCATCAAGACCTACATCTGGAAGATATTCCTAGACAATCCTTGGGACCAGCCAGGAACTGCACCTCAGAGTGGTAAGACCACAGAGGTATCAAGCATGGTGAGCCATTCGTTCACACAC
>JAQXFF010000136.1 GCA_029250425.1 Candidatus Thalassarchaeaceae archaeon
CTATGATTCAACTGATACAATACTCAGCACCCTGATTACAGGGCCGAATCTTGGCATCAATACCAGTCAGGGATACATCACCTCCGTCTCAATTCCATCCACTCTTAGTGCTGGAAATTACTACTGGCTAGTATGGCCAGATGGATGGGGGAATGTCACTGAACTCGACGAATTTAACAACAATGCTTGGAGCAGTTCAACTACTTCGATTACCTCACCAGGTACGATTTCAGGAGATTTGTTTGAACCCAACGAAAACACAACCACTGCGACAGTGGTTGGCACACTTCCATTCTCGTATTCCAATCTGTCAATTCACACCTCAACAGATGATGATTACTTTGCAATCCCGATGATCAGTGGCATCACCTACTGGATTAACAACACGCACACCTATGCCAATGGTGATCTCGACATGGACCTCATGCAAGGAACGATTATGCTGGGTTCAGGATCTTCATCTACAGATAACGAAGCCATCACTCACACTGCATCTGGCAACTTCACAGCACACCTCTACATCTACGGATACGTTGGTGCGACCAATAATTACGGACTCACCATTGAGGATTCAACAACCGGAGGTACACCCGCTGGAACACCAACCCTTGGCGTGTCCATGCCGGACAAGTACAGCGCTACGGCAGATTTGACCAACCTGACGGTCGGGTCCACCTATGACCTTGATTCAACTTTGTACGAATTCTACATCGACGGGACATCGTCAAATACCACACAATCTCTAGTGACTTGGACAGCGGGATCAACCACCTATACTCACAATTACTCGTTTAACACACCGAGTATAGAAGGTGAATATGCGGTCATCAGTTATCTCTACCAAAATGGTGCATTTTCAACCCTAGACTTTGATTACGTCTACCACGAAATGTTAGTGGCTGAATCCACAGCATCAAACAATGGCTGGATTCATGCCCAGAATCTCACAGTTGGGCAATCATATTCTGTACAATGGTGGGCCTATGACAATGTGACAAATTCGACACTTGGCACGAATACAGTGAACTTCACTGCGACCTCGAGTTCGTGGAACCAAAGTGTCTCTTGGACTCATCCATCAACGAGTAATCAGCATAATTTCGAAGCGGTTTTGAGAACGGGGACGTCGAGCAGTTTCATTGGTGCACACTACGATGAGTTCTATCCACCATTGCCATTTGTTTCGATTGCAAGCTACACCAATGATATCAACATGACCAATAATTCTGCAACAATCCAAGCGATGAACTTGGCACCGGGAGAAACATACATGTGGAATGTGTCTCTATTGAATCATTCATACAGCCAAATTGCTACTTCTAGTTATTTCAATTTCACAGCGACAAATGCTACAATGATTCTAGGTTCATGGTCGTATATCACCCCCACCACAAGTGGACAATACTGCTTATTCCCTCAGTTATGGACTGCAAACGGGACCCAATTGGGCAGTATTGTCGCGTGCTTCTCGTACATCTACGATGCAGATAGCGATGGTGTATGGGACGAGTACGACCTGTGCCCGAACACACCCATTGGTTCAACTGTGGATTCGAATGGATGCGCAGCAAGTCAGCGTGACACCGATGGTGATGGGTATACCGATGATGTTGATGATTTCATCAATGATCCAACACAATGGAATGATTTCGATGGTGATGGCTATGGGGACAATGCAAACGGCAACAATAGCGATGCATTCCCACAAGACGCTACACAATGGTCTGATGCGGATGGTGATGGCTGTGGCGACAATGCGAATGGAACCAATGGCGACCAATTCCCGTCTGATGCCACACAATGCAGCGATATCGATGGTGATGGATATGGAGATAATCCAAATGGCACCAACCCTGATGCGTTCCCAACAGATGCCACACAGTGGTCGGATAACGACGGCGATGGATATGGTGACAACCCGAATGGGAACAACCCCGACCTTTGGCCAACAGACCCCACAC
>JAQXFF010000152.1 GCA_029250425.1 Candidatus Thalassarchaeaceae archaeon
TGTTGTTCAATTCAGTGAATCCGAAGGATATACCACCACGGAGATTGAAGCTATTGTGCAATATGTTGTCGCTGGTGGAACCCTGCTGGTCATGGATGATTTTGGCTATTCCGCTGGATTGGCTGAAGCATTTGAATTGGGTTATAGTGGACATCAACTCTACGACGAGGAAGCTTGGGCTCGTGGGCTTGATTACAATTACATCTGGATGAATTCATCAAACCCCTATGATTACACAGGAACCGACACATCTGGTTCACATCCATGTTTGTCGGATGCCGACAATGATGGAATTATCGATCGATTGGATTCATTGCCAAACAGTCCTGTTAACAGTGCAGATACTCCCACAATTGCTGAAGCAGGGCTTTGCGCCCACCACATTGAAACTGATTCCACCGGAGCGCAATTTTGGAATTTCAGTACGAATTACAACGTTTTACTGAATACACCATCTGCATTTGATAAACAGGATGCAGAATCAACTTCAGACAACCGATATGCTTGGGGCCGTTCCAGTCAAGATTCTTATCTCGATACCAATGATGACGGGCAAGGTGACGTTGGTTTTGAGGGCGGGGGAATTGAGAGTGATGAGCAAGGTCCATTCACAATGGCCGTCAAGGTTTGTGCAAAGAGAGATTGTGCAGAAACACCCGGGGAGACAATGGGACGAGCGATTTTCGTCACAGATGGTTCCGTTTTAATGAATGCAATCTATGATTGGGAAGAGACCAACGCGGGAGTGTATGGGGAATTGAATGGTAAAATCATGCCCAACAATGACAATCGTCGCTGGGTACTAGATATCATTTCAGAATCATTGTTGATGCACACTGCTGCCGATGAATACAATGGTACATCTGGGGCAGGAAAGCAAGTCATTTTTGATGAAAGTCGACATCAACAAACAAGCGCCATGGGCGATACGTACAATCTAATCTACTACATTCTGGTATACTTCACAAATGATTGGATGGCAATGCTGTTCCTCTTCCTAGCACTATTCATTGCCTTTGAGGCCGTGATTATCAAGAAGGTGGACCCTGAACCTTGGCGGCATGTATTCAGCATCATTTACTACGGATTTGGTGACGCAAGACGGTATGGTTACTATGGTCGTGCCAACAAGGTCAAGCAAGTGTTACTGTCTAGGGTGAGGAATCTCAATTCATTGACCCGAGATGAGTTTGATGCCTTACCAGCTCGCGAATTGCAGAAGATGATTGGCGACCCCGTGCTCATCAAATTCGTCTTTGAAGATCGGAATTACAGCCTTGAACAACTTGTCGCAGTTGTCAAGCGGGTCAAAATGTGGGGGCGCAAGTAGCGGAGGTGAGTTGACATGTGGACACGAAAAGCAGCATTGTTCCTGACGTCCGGCATTTCCCTCGTCCTGATTGGGATGATGATTGCAAATTTCCAGTTGATGATTCTCGGTCTCATGTTCATCGCCTTCCTAGCCATTAACTCGTGGGTTGTTGGCCATGGAGAATTAGAGGTGGTGCGAACCCTCTCGGCGGACAATCTGTACAAAGGTGATGATTTGTACGTAGAATTAGCCATTACAAACAGTTCATTCCGTCGCACACAACAATTGGAAGTGTTTGACAATGTACCTCATGAGATGAAATTACGCAGCGGCCTCAACTACATGCGCGTCAATCTTGGCCCGGGGGAAACCACGCGAATTCGGTATGTATTGCGGTGCCCACTTCGTGGCCACTATTCCTTTGGCCCGGTTTCAGTCCGATATAGAAATACATTCAATCTGTTCAGTCAAGAGATGTACATTGATCATCGTTCAGGCCTCATTGTATTCCCACATGTTCGAGAAATTGAGGAAGCGATGATTCGAAGTCGTACACCTAAGATGTATACCGGGGCAATGACTCTTCGAACGCCAGGTCCCGGCTCTGAATTCTATTCGTTGCGAGAATATGTCCCAGGAGATCCATTCAAGATCATCAATTGGAAAGCATTTGCACGTACAGGGATAATGATGGTGAATGAGAAATGTCGTGATGCGGTGACTGATGTATTCATCCTTCTAGATTCAAGAGATATCAGCCGTATTGGAACTGTGCTCAAAAATCCACTAGAAATGGGTACGGTTGCTGCTGCAAGTTTGGCATCATATTTCATCAAGCGAAGAGATTCTATTGCTCTAGCTGTATACGATGATACCCTGTCATATCTACCTGCAGATGGAGGTGACAAGCAATATTTCAAGGTCCTATCCAGTCTTGCTGGTGTGGCTCCAAAAGGCGACATGCCGCTTCAAGCTGTAACCAATTCCCTTGCACCACGATTCAGTCGAGGTAGCCCTGTATTCATCATCTCCAGTCTTGAGGGAGATGGTACCGTGCCACACGCTATTCGTGACTTGGCAGGGCGTGGTCACGAAGTTGTAATCCTCAGCCCATCTAGTATTGATTACGAGCGACTTGTCAGCCGAATTCCCCGAATGTCATATGAAGTGATGAAACTTG
>JAQXFF010000177.1 GCA_029250425.1 Candidatus Thalassarchaeaceae archaeon
TTTGGCATTTTTGCTCCTATTTTTTATATGGTATTATTATTTTGTTGCTAATCTGGGTTTACATGCTCACCCCCCGGAATCCTTCTGAAGAACCGGTTGAAGAAGAACCAGAAATTGAAACAACCGAAGTTGAAATGGAGGAGATGTCACAACCTGAAGTCTCAACCCTTTCATCTGGTCTAAGCATTGCAGACGTGGAGTCCCACCTTGAGTCACTGAAACTCTTTGGTGACAAGCGGAGATACATTGAAAGTTTGAGCGATGAAGTATTCGATTTCACTTTGAAAATTGAGAAGATGGAGAAGACCATCGGCATCCGTTTGACCGACTCATTCCGAGGTGGCAATACTTGCATTGGAATGGTTGATGATCTTGGCGTCGGAGTTCGTATGCCTAACACCATGGAATTGACTTTGGGACAAGAAGTGTATGTGGAAGCCAAATTGCTTGAATATCGTTCGGTAGTCAAACGATTTGAATTTGAGCATCTCTGAATATCAATTCAGTTTGTCAAATCTATGCACCTATTGGCATTATAATCGCTCTTTGAGTCGGGAAAGCATGCGACTGCGTGTAATCATACTGAGCATCTTACTTTTGGCTGTTTCAGGGTCGGGCCTTGTCGATGCTAAAATAAATGGAAAAACTGGTTCAACCAGTGGTTGCACTTGTCACTACGGAGGTGGTGGATTTACTCCTGCCATTCACGGCCTTCCATCGGGAGGTTGGGTTGGAGGCACAACATATTCACTGACTTGGGACAATGGTGGTACTTGGATTTCAGGTAGTGGAGGTTTCAATCTAATTGCAACAACACCAAATGGTCAAGCCATCATGGGAACTTGGAGTAATTTAGGTACCAGTGTGAAACAGGTTGGAAGTGAATTGACCCACAGTAACAACGCAGCGCGTTCGTGGGGGGCTGATTGGACAGCACCATCCTCTGGAGCAGGTTCAGTCAAATTCTCAATCGCTGTCTTATTTGGCAATGGAAATAACGCGAATACTGGAGACTCATGGGCAACCAATACCGTCACTCTCACTGAGGCTGCAGGACAATCAAACACCGCACCATCAGTATCAAATTTGATATTGACACCATCAAATCCAACTATTTTGACAGGTCTTGCACTGACTTACACATACAGTGATGCAGATGGGGATGCCCAATCGGGAACAACAATTCATTGGTACAATAACGGCATAATGGATTCCTCAAAGGGTGGGCAAATGTCGATTTCTGTTGTCAAGGGTGATTCTTGGTCGGTTGAAGTCACGCCTTCTGATGGACAGGATGCTGGCACCATGGTCAGCGCAGGTCCGGTCATTGTTGGCAATGCCCTCCCCACAGCACAAAGCGTTCAACTCACACCGAATAGTCCAGACGAAACAAGCACACTGAGCGCTTCTTACCAGTACAGTGATCCTGACCAAGATACTGAATCGGGTAGTTCGATTGTTTGGTACTTAGATGGTACACGAGTCGCAGAACTGGATGACGCAACAGCCGTATCAAGTTTGATGACACGTTCTGAAGATCAATGGCAATTTGGTGTGACTCCACACGATGGTAGTGATGCAGGTTCTGAAGTACTCAGTAATCTGGTAGTCATCGGTTCATCGAATCAAGCTCCAACAATCCCTTCGGCCCAAATCACGCCAAATCCATCTACAACCAGTGATGATTTGGATGCAATTTGGACATTTGCAGATTCAGATGCAGGTGATTCTCAACTGGATCTTGAGATCAATTGGTACCGCAACAGTGTACACATGGTTCAATATGACAATGTTGATCCATTGCCAAGTTCGGCTACAATCAAGGGAGAAATTTGGCATTTCACAGTTCGAGTTTCGGACGGAATTTCTTGGAGTTCAATATTTACCACTCAGAGTATAACAATTTCAAACACAGCACCAGTTGTCACTGATGTTAATCTGAGTCCTCAAGATGCAACATCATCAGATGATCTCCAGGTGTCTGTAAATTATAGCGATTTAGATGGGGATTTAGAAACAACTCAATCTACGATTCGTTGGTATCGCCATGGGCAATTACAATCCAACTACAACAATATGCAAAACATCCCTGCCAGTGCAACGGTGCGCGGTGATGAATGGGTGGTTCGTTACACCCCCAATGATGGAACTATCAGCGGCAATGAAATACAATCATCTCCAATTACAATCGGGAATAGTTTGGCGTTATTGACATCTATTTCATTGACTGAAAATGCGACTGCATTGTCACCGCTTGAGCTCACGATTGAAACAAGTGATGCAGATTTAGATGAAGTAACAATGACACTCCAGTGGATGCGAGATGGGTTCCATGTCGGGGCGCTTGACAACGTAACGACAGTGACAACCGAATGGTTGGATGTGGGCCAATCTTGGACTGTATCCGTTGTGTTAAGCGATAATTTTGACATCAGTCCCATGGTTACAAGCGAGGCTACTGTAATTGACAATCTCCTGCCCACTGCTGAATTCACGGCAGGTGACACAGTGCTTATCGAAGCCATGACACAACTCGACGGTTCATTGTCGACGGATTCAGATGGGGAAATTGTAGCTTGGTTTTGGAATGTGGGAACGACTTCATACGCGGGTGAGAAAGTATCAGTTATTCTGACCGATCCACTCACAATAGTCAATCTCACAGTCATAGATTCAAATGGCGGAACAAGTAGTCAAGAATACACTATTACAGCATCGTGGGGGCCTATCGCATCAAATCTAGAAGCCAGTGTTTCGAATGGTGCGGTGAATCTCAATTGGAATTGGGAAGGGGATGCAACCACATTCACAGTTTGGCGTACCCATGAACCGATTGTTCATTCCAGTGGATTGTTAGAGATTGAATCGGTTGGTCAAACCAATTCTACCACATGGTCGGAACCCTTGCATCTAGCTGGAAATTATCATTACACTGTAACAGCAGATGTGGGTGATGTACACAATCCTCGGATCTCCAGCAATACGGTTAGCGTGGCATTGGATGTATCTCAGATGCCACAATTAGAACCCGCCGGAGACAGTTCTCTTGGAACTACGATGACATCACTTCTTGCCTTTTTGTTGATTTTCGGAGCGTTGGCCACTGCCCTCATAGATCGATTCCTAGGGAGGAATGCCTGATGCGTCGTGCATTGCTGCTCACGAGCCTATTGCTCCTTGTTTTGTGCGTCCCACCATTGTCAGCGAATCCAGGCGGTGTGGGTGATGACAACCGAGATGCGGCATGTGGTGGTTCTTGCCATGGTGACCCTGGCCTTTCCGAACCATCTTCGGCAATACTGGCATTCTCAACAGATCGAGATTCAGCCTATGTTGGTGGGCCCATTTCGGTGAGTGTAACCGTCACAGAAATGGAATTGTCTAGTCGCGGCTTGCTGGGTGTTTTCTTGTTGAGCGATACGCATGGTGTGGCGGATACACCTCAAGATGCGGGTTGGACCATTTTGTCCAATGGAGAAGGTGGTGCAACAAATTACGCTGAGACATATGTTCTCGATGCAGAATCCGGAGCGACCATCACATGGAGTTTACTCGCTCCCAGCAATGAAGGTACGTACGATTTCTATGCTGCAGTACACCATGGTGGAGACGGTTCAGCCCGAATGAAAATCTCAGATGCGAATTCTGTGACGGTCGGCCCCATCCCTGATAATCTACCTCAAATGCTTCCTTGGGATGCGATGACCTCTCGTTCATTGGGCGAACCATCTGAACTTTCGATGCCAGTAGTCAATGCGACAGCGGTGACTTTGGAGTACCGTATTGGTGATGGCCCCATCGCTTCAATCAATGCTACTTTGAGTAATGATGTTTGGACTGCAACACTTCCAGCAGCATTGTCCGACATTTCTCTTTCCTACCGAGTGATTATGAGCAATGACGAGTTTACAGAAACCACTGGATGGATTGCTGTTGGCAATGAAATTGAAGGGTATAGTGCAGATATATTTGCAGTCCGCCTCCAGTCAATGGCCTTGATGTTTGGAAGCCTTGCATTGTGTATCTCCATTCAGCGACGGATGTCTCGCACTTCGAAGAAATCTCTTGGTGAACCGGAATCAGCTTTGATATCAGCCAATCAAACAAGTATGGTTTCCCCTATGTCTGAGATGGCCCCTCCACCGGTTGTAACATCTGGTTTGGCGCTTGATGATCCACGACGCCCAGCTGGATGGACCGATGAGCAATGGGTGCATTATGGACCAGATCATATCAAGCAAAATCACGGAGGTGGTTTCTGATGATTGCAGCAGCAACAATGCACGCCTTCAGTACAGAAATGCTGGTTGGTTCAATGACATTCTCAGTGGTGGCCACAGTATTGTGCTTGGGCGAATCGATTCTAGAAAAATTGGGTGAACGTGCTCAAAGAGGACTGGATCACGCCGCATATTTTGCAGCGATATTTTCGTAGTGTTGTATTCCAGTAGTCGCCCTTACTGGGAGCGCTGCAGGTGACGCATCCGCCTCACCAGTTTTGGTCAACAAGATGCTTCTTTCAGGTCTTTGTCTTGGCCTCTGGATTGGAGTTGTGCATGGTCGACGCACATGGGGTCCGGAAATGTGGTCAAACCGTAAAATGAGCTTCGCACACACAGGAATAGTTTGTGCTGGATACACGGCTGCGGCCATGTTGGGGTCAATTGGAAGTGTGATCACACGTGGTGAAACTGTTGGTGATTTGTTTGGAATTTGGCCACATTTCGATAACGCCCCTGCAATTTCATTTGGGTTATCAATGGTACTTGCTTTACTTTCCTTGGCGGCCTTAATGATTGTAATTTTCGTCCAGCCCAAAGGGGAAAAGGTCGAATCTTAATCTCTCAATTTTGAGATTATTCCATTCAATGCATCAGCCTGGTCAGCAGGACGTAATCCCATTTTTGCAATATTTTCCCTACCGGCTTCAGCCCATGATTTTCGATTTTCAGGAATTGCTGCTTCCTCAAGGGCTGCATGCCATGCCGACCAATCATCTCGTGGCAACAATCTTCCAGAAACCTGATCCATAACCGTGTGACAGTATCCTCCTTCATCGACCATCAGGGCCGGAGTGCCGGCGGCTTGTGCTTCGATCGGTGTCAATCCAAAGGGTTCTCCACGGGCCAGAGAAACAACAGCACGAGAACGTTTGACAAGGCTGACTAGGTCTTCTTGTGAAAGCCGAGGTTCGATGATGAGTTCAACCCCTTTGCTTGTGGCATGTGCTTTCATCAAGGCGAGATCTTCAGTCGCCCCGCCTCCAACGTGATGATAGATTAATCCAGTTCTAGCGAGCATGTCGATGGTGTCCATTGTACCTTTGACATAGGATGCATTCCCAATCGCAACGACGCAATCTTCGGTGGGTGGACAATCTCCCGACCAAACGTCAAGATTTACAGAAGGCCATAGAAGTTCGGAATTCTCCCCATATACAGTCTGAATTCGTTCCTGAATCCAGGGTGAGTTACCACTGATGGTGGAATTTGAGCGATCCGCAAGGTCATGGGTCATTGAAGCATCACGGCGACGTTGTTTTCCTAACAGGAACCTTGTCAGTGCGAGGTTTTGTTTCGGTTTACCATCCAGTGTACGGTGAAGCACATCTTCGTGTAACCCTCTGTGTGGCTCTAAGCAGTAATAGTGAACAGGCAGATCTTTTGGAATCATTTGGCTGAATTCCAAACTACCAACACCACTGGTCAGATGAACTGCATCACTGGTTGCAAGAACATCTTGCAACCGCAGTCCTTGTTCTGTTAATTCCAACATATTCCACCATCGATTTGAAGCTTGTCGTGAGGCTACTGCTCGGAATTCTGCCCATCCTCCAGTTGGCTTTTTCCAAGGGATGGCTGGTGTCAGGTAAAGAATTCCAAGGTTGTCCATTCTTTCTCTTGCTTCGGGGGGAAGATGCAGTGAGGCACAGGTTATTTCGAAATGGGTTTGCCATGCTTCCAAGTTGTTCAGCAAATCACGCTCTGCGCCCCCAAATTGCTCAAAGGTTCCTTTCACCACCAGCAGGCGAGGCTTTGAGTCCGAATCGTCGTCCACGCACACGCCCTCGCTTCTCCGTTTAATATCAGCATGGGCTGGGCGGGCTGATGTCGCGTCAAGTTTTGGTGGTTCGTGGCGGGGCGTTGCCTCGTTCTAGTGGACTTGGCCGTGCCCATCATGACCTTGTGGATCGATTGAGCGAAGGACAAGTTGATGGATATACGCTTGGAGAAACCATCGAACACGAATTGGGAGGTCGTGCATTTACGCGCTGGCGTCGCCGTCGCAGCGAGCATCCACAACGAGTCTCAGATGCAACCCTGGCAAACAATGGTGCCATCCTCCACATCACGGATCAAGAACAAGCCCATTTGATTCCAGAAGGCTGTGATTTACCTGTCAGCATCACCATCCACGACCTCTTCCATTTGGAGCCACGTCGAATCACGACTTCACACGGCAAGGTGAACATTGGAGATCAATCCCCTGGCATCTTGCGTAGACGGGATCTATCTCATCTCCGCAAGGGCCTCAATCGAGCAGATTTACTAATTTGTATTTCACAAGCAACCGCTGACGAAGCTCATGAATTGTGGCCTGAAAAGACGATAGTGGTTGTCCCACATGGGATTGACGTCGCCGGATTCGACCCGTTTTCCCGCCCACTACCCAAGCCTGAAAATTTCGATTATGCCAAAGTGAATCTACTCTGCGTCGGCAGTGAAGAACCCCGGAAGAGAATTAACTTCCTCGTCGAAGTTTTAGGTGGCCTCCCTTCACATCTGAAAGGTGAAGTCGTACTCCACAAGGTCGGAGCAGAATCCAGTCAGAAATCCAAGATCCAATTATCGAGACGTGCCAAAGAATTGGGTGTTGATCTTCGATGGGTTGGGCGGCTTTCAGATTTAGACCTCTGTGGCTATTACCAGCACTGTGATGCACTTTTATTCCCCAGTATTGCTGAGGGTTTTGGCCTACCACCTCTCGAGGCAATGGCCTCCGGGTGCCCCGTCCTGGTATCTGATATGCCTGCACACAATGAGGTGGCCCCAGAAGAATGGTTGCTGCCTCATGATAACATAGATGCTTGGGTAGATTCAATCGTCGAATTATCGACCAAAATAGGTCGGCGTCAGCCCAATCAAACTGCTCTCAAGCGTGCAGCTAAATTTAGCATTGAAGCGTGGTCAAAATCGATTGCAGCAGCATGGAATCAACTTTGAAAAATAATAGGTTGAGAACAACTGCTTAAAGCCTAATCGAGCGAGGAAGGGCTATGTTACGGGTGGAAGAACTGACCAAGGGCTTTGGTTCAGGCTCGAATCGATTAGAGGTTTTGAAGGGTATTGACTTTGAAATGAAGGCCGGTGAACTGGTCGCATTGATGGGCCCGTCGGGTTGTGGTAAGTCGACCCTACTGAACATCATTGGTGGTTTATTGCCTGCTGATGGCGGCAATATAAATCTGAATTCTCGAAGTTATGGTCTACGAAATCCTTCAGCGGTTGTCGATGTTAGAAGGAACCTTGTCGGATGGATATTCCAAGATTTTCATCTATTGGATCATCTCTCGGCGTTGGACAATGTTGCAATGGCACTCGAAATATCAGGTATTCCATCGAAAGAAGCCGAGAAAAGAGCTCGTGATGCTCTAAATCGTGTCAATCTCAGCGACCGAATGAACCACATCCCGAACCAATTGTCTGGAGGACAGCAACAGCGCGTAGCCATCGCTCGCGCCATTGCGGGTAACCGCCCCTTGCTCCTCGCCGATGAACCTACAGGCAACCTCGACATTGCCTCTGGAGCAGATGTTTTGCGTTTGTTCAAAGAATTGTGTCATGATGAAGAGAACCCGATTTCCATTCTCATGGTGACTCACGATCCCGATTTGGCCAGCCAGGCTGATCGAATGCTTTTGCTTAGGGATGGAACGGTGGCTGCGAGTGACATACGTTCTGCTTGGGGTCTTGATGAAGAAGGAGGTGAAGAGGAATGAGCGATTCTGAAATCGAAGTTATCGAACAAATCTCCGAACACAACTGGTGGATTCTCAAGAAATTCATGGGAATGAAACAGAAGGCTCGAGATCTTCCCGACAATTTACGCTTGGCAGCGTTAGGTGCTTGGCGGGGTAGAGAACGTGGGATGGCCGTATTCGCAGGAGTATTCCTTGCAAGTTTGGTCATCACAACCGTTCTCTCTTACGGTGTGGGATTGTCACAAGTTTTCTTCGAGGGTTCGCTGGAAGTCAACGTAATTGATGCTAAAGCCGAATTCAAAAAGGCCCCTGGTGAAGGGATTGATGGGTGGACAAACAATACGACAACCTTGGTTGAAGTCTGTGATGAATTGACGGAAATGGATGAGTTCTCAGACTGCACAGTCATTTTTGGGAAAAAGGGTTTACACAGTGATGTCAGTTTTGGAAATCAAGATATTTTCTTCTCTTTACCTCTGTTAATGCAAGATGTCAATTCATCAGATTCTCAGAAAACTTGGGATGAAGAAAATATCTGGGATTATGAATACACAACAGGTCCCCCTGTTGTCAATCAGCGTGCAATTTCCTTCTTGGGTCCGGGTGCTTTCGATGGGGTTCTTGCAGACCGTCTCTCTGAGAATATCATCTATGGCATGGGCGAATGGGAAACAGCAGACGTCATGGAAAATCAACGAGGCGTCTATGTACCATCGGACGTCGCCAGTGCCGCCAATGCAGATGTTGGAGATGTTTTGTCAAGCTTGAATTTCACATATACGATAGAATCTAAATTTGGAGAGTTTGAAGATGGTGAGTGTGATGATGTCAAAATTTCTACATTAGACCAAGTGATTCTTTCTCATTGCCAAAAGGTCATGACATTGGAAAATATGACCATCTTGGGAATTTACGAACCTTGGCCACAAGGGAATCCAACCTTGGCCGCAAATCCGATTTACAGTACTTGGACGGTTCTCAATGAGAGTCAAAGAACCACACTGATTGATTATGATCACATTTACCTTGGTTTGACACTCGATCGTTCTCTATTGCCCACATCATC
>JAQXFF010000205.1 GCA_029250425.1 Candidatus Thalassarchaeaceae archaeon
CGAAAGGATTCTGAAAAACAAAGTCAAGGTGCAGGTTGCGGGGCGTAAGGATTTGCTTCCTGAACGTGTCCTTGCGGCCATAGACAATGCCGAAAATGTGACTGCGAATCACGACAAATTCGTATTCACGGTTTGCTTAGCTTACGGTAGTCGTGAGGAAATCATCGAGGCTGTACGTACCATTGCTGCAGACCATGCAGATGGTAACCTCGATTTGGATGCGATTGATGAGGCTGAAATCAGCAAGCGATTGTGGACTGGCGATATGCCTGATCCTGATTTGGTGATTCGCACATCGGGTGAAGAACGAATTAGCAACTTCTTGTTGTGGCAATCTGCTTACTCTGAATATTACTTTACAGATGTCTACTGGCCTTCTTTCTCACAGAGTGATCTGCTTGAAGCGATTGAGGCATATCAACAACGCAAGCGACGCTTTGGAGAGTAATTGTATGGAATACCGCAACCCTGCACTGGCTGTGGATGCGGCTGTACGACGTGGAAATGAGGTGTTGCTCATTCAGCGTGGTAATGAGCCTTGGAAAGGGGCGTGGGCGCTACCTGGGGGATTTGTTGACTATGGCGAGGATCCACGTGATGCAGTTCTGCGTGAACTGGAAGAAGAAACTGGACTCACGGGGCAAATCATCAGACTACTCGATGCCAAGGGGGACCCTGATCGTGATCCACGCAAGCACATCGTCAGCATCGTCTATCTGATTGAGGCAGATGGTGAGCCTGTAGGCGGTGACGATGCCGCAGATGCGAAATTCTGGCCAATTGATTTGGTACTCGATGGAGAGTTGCCTATCGCCGGAGATCATATGGATATTCTACGCGATTGGCTATCCGAATAATTCGTCGAGAACCGATTTGGTTTTTGTGACAACAGGGGTTCGATCTGAATTTCTGACACTCTGCATCAAAGTGATCCAATCGTTGGCCATCTCAGTGAATCGGCCATCGAAGAGGTCATCCTCGTTCCAATGGAAGAAGTGCGGCTGTTCTGAAAGGTAAGTGAGGAAACCTCGCTTTGCTTTTGAGATGAGCAAAGTCGGCACACCTTGTACTACTGCTTCGGCGGCCAATGTCGTGCTTCCCGTTAGGACGCCATCAAACAATGTAGCCTGTACCGGCAGTTCCCATGCAGAACCATCTGTGGCAGCTGCTGATTCCTTATTCTCGACGAAATGTACCGCCATTTTGCGAATTACTTGGTCGTAATTGACAATTTCGGAGCCATCATGGATTCCACCACCAATCAATTTTCGGTGGAAAACGACCAAATCTTCTTGAGAAAGGCCTATTTCACTCTGAACCTGACCTTTTACACTCTTCCAAGCAGATGAATTCAGTGGAACGTAAGCCTGTGGTAGAATGCCAGGATAGGTGTGAGTTGGCTTCAATTTCCCCTCCCATGATTCAGGCAACAAAATATGTGTTGGCTTGGCCAAGAAATGCGCTGCTGTATTCACTTCAGTATCACTGATGTACCAACGCTCAGACACCATGTGGCGTGCGGCTCGAAGTTCGAATGGGGCCCCTTTGGATATGATTCGATCAACGGTGTGCTTGAAAAGAAAAGCCGAAGATTGCCGTTGTCGTTGCCAACCCTTCTGTAAGCGAACCAACGGTCGGCCAATGACACGTTTCACTCGTAGAATGGGGTGATCAAAACCCGCTTCCAACATGGCATCGAGTTCTTGTCGTTCGGTGACGATGAGGGTGTCACCCTCGCGAAACCATTGTCGAAACAGTTGGAAATGCGCAGGGTGATCAATGACCCAACAGGTGCGCATGTCTCCGCGATAAGGCGGGAGCGAATGAACCGAACGCTCATCATCCATCAGTGTAAGCCAGTGACATGGGGAAAGAACGCATCGATACAGGTGGAGCAGTGTTTGGGCCATACAGTCCTGGCGTGAAAGCAGGTGGTGTCATCTGGTTGGCCGGACAAATAGCGCCGGAGGCTGGTGGAATCTCTGAACAAACGCAAGCAAGTTTGGACAAAATCGATACACTATTGGCAGCTGCTGGAGTCACCAAACATC
>JAQXFF010000207.1 GCA_029250425.1 Candidatus Thalassarchaeaceae archaeon
GTGTCTGTCCTGAGGCATCAGTAGGATATTCTACCATTCCAGCCCATTGCCCAGAAACAATCAGGAAATGCTCAGTTCCAATTTCTTGGACAAAGATAATTTCCGAGCCATCAAACGGTGCGGGGAAAGTTCGTGCCCAATTGCCTGAAGGATTTCCTTCATTTTGACAGGCATTAAATCCATCACTGTCTTGATAATATCCGATTGGTTCAAACGAACGCCACATAATTGTCCAATCTTGAGCAACATCATCGACTCCATCACAAGTTTCCCAATCTTCACTCGTCGGCTCCTGGCGTAAACCTAGATGGCAATTCTTGCCGTGATCATCTAGAACGCTGCCATCTTCAGCATCAAGGAGAACCCATTGAGTTCCATCACACATGACGATTCCATCATTTGTCCTTGAGAGTTGAACTGAATTTTGCGTCGTTGCCCCTTCATGTTCTGGCGTCACATTATGGCTCCAATACTCGATTTCACCAGCATTACCTGCATATCTGAGAATTCCATTCCCAGAATATGGATCATCGACATAGAAGAAATTAGATCCGTCTTCTTCAACAGCAACAATGTACGCTTCTGACGTATCTAATGGTTCTTCAGAGAAGGGTGGAGCATCTGGGACAAGTACCATTGCAACCAATGGGAAAAGTGCGTAGAGCATTGCAATCCATAGGACACCAAGAACGCCCCAACGAATGAATTTCTGCATATTCTTTCTAGCAAGATAGATGATGAGGGCTGTAAATATGAAAATGAAAACAAGTTCCAATAGAATGAACCCTGCTTTGGTTGACCCTTCGGCCCCAAATGCTCGCAATTCATCATAATCGTAGAATGGTTGAATTTTCATTGCCAATAATATTGTGATAATGAACATCCCTGCCATCCCGACCATCGAACCTGCTTGTCCTTTCAGTTCATCCAACAAGGACCGGGGACTCGGTTCTACAGAGGCAATTGCAGCCTCACCAGAGCGCCGCTTTGCGGCGAATCCATCTCCCGACATGTCTCGGGCGACCCTCAAAGGCCATTTCAAGGCGACCGTCCACCGGAGGTACGGGGTGGACGTATGAACGATGATGTTTGGTCGTGGTTGGATTCGTTGAAAGCATTTGGATACAACCCCTCTCTTGACAATACTGCGACCCTTCTAGGTCGTTTGGATATGCCTCAACATTCATTTCCAGCAGTGCATGTAGCTGGGAGCAATGGAAAGGGGACCTGTTGTGCAATTCTTGCCAATGCGTTCACACTTTCAGGTAAGTGTACAGGTTTGTTCACTTCACCACATTTAATGTCTGTAAATGAGCGAATTCGAATTGATGGTTCACCCATCTCAGATATGCTGTTTGAAGATTGCTTGAAGAAAATAAAAGAGGCCAGTGCAATCAAGCCCTTGGTATCCCCCACTTTCTATGAGGCGACGTTCTTGGTGGCCATGCTCGCATTTCGGGATCAAGGTGTTGAGAGGGCTGTTGTTGAAACAGGATTGGGCGGCCGATGGGATGCAACACGTTTGGTTGATGCTGATTGTTGTATATTGACTGAAATATCTCTTGAGCATACCGAGATTCTTGGTGAAACTCTTGCGGAAATTGCTGAAGAAAAGGTTGCGATTGTGCGTCAGGGTCGGCCTTTGGTAGCAACTTGGCCATACGATAACTCAGCACGAAAAGTGATTGAACGCACCGTCAGGGATCATGACAATGCTTGGTGGTGGCGAGGTGATCGAAGTACTGCATTCAAATTTTCAGAAGCCGTCAAAGCATTCCGGCCATTGTCGAAAAAGAAATGGTACGATGGTTGGATGCCCTATCAACAGGAAGCAGCAATGCTGGCTCGAGCAGCCTTGAGAGCGATGGGCCGTAGATTGGCTTACGACGAAGTCGATAGAGCCATCACTCACACAAATTGGCCAGGGAGAATGCAGTGGCTAGATGTTGATGATATCCCCATTCTCCTCGATAGCGCACATAATCCAAGCGGAATGGCAAGGGCTTGTGAACAAATTCGTTTTCAGAAATCTCGAGATATGGCTCCAATGCCAGGCGTCATCATATTGGGTTGCACCGTTCAGAAGGATATCGGAATACTGCTACAACCCTTGGTAGAATTGATTGTAGAAGGACAAATTTCTCATGTGTTTGTTACTCAACCACCTGATGGTAGGAAGGCTGCTGTAGATTGCGAAGTTCTCGCAAATGAACTTAAGCAGCAAGGGACAGAAGCCCAGATTACCGCAATCAAATCAATCGATGCCGCACTTTCTTCCGCCAAGGAGAAAGCGGTTGAATTGGACGGTGAACTCCCTCAGCCAATTCTGTGTCTGGGAAGCATCTACCTGGTTGGAGAAATCCTCAAAATCATTGATGAAGATGGGGAAATGGATTTTCAAAATATTTTGATTGTACCCGATGGCGAAGATGGTATCGACCCGATTGCGTGAGAAGACTCAAACACTACGCCTCCTAGGATGGATTGGTGAAGTCATGAGTGAGAAGTGGGACCAGCGTTTTCTCAAACTAGCTGAGCACATTTCTGGCTGGTCCAAGGACCCTTCAACAAAGGTTGGTTGTGTGGTCGTTGGAGAAGATCGTGAGATTCGAAGTACAGGATTCAATGGTTTTCCACGAGGTATTGCTGATGATATGGAACGCCTTTCTGATCGCGAACAGAAATATCCTCTCATTTGCCATGCCGAAGAAAACGCAATCATGCACGCTGCTCGAATTGGTTTGTCGTTGAAGGGTTGTACAGCCTATGTAACGTGGCCACCATGTACACGATGTGCGCGTTCACTTATTCAGGCAGGTGTGATTGAAGTCGTCTATCCACAAGAGAGTGACGTTCCAGAACGCTGGATGGCAGACTTTGAAATGTCAACTCAAATGATGGGTGAAGCAGGTCTCATGATTCGGCAGGCTTGAGCAACAGTTCCAGTGATTCTTGAAGCGTATCCGAATCATCATCATTGATGATGACAATATCAGCTAGTTCAGCGGTGGCATCAAGCGCTTGCCCACTTTCATCAGCAGCCACGAGTTCCGCTTCTTCTTGCGAGACAAAAGTATCCCAGTCGGTTGGATCTCCAGTTCTTCCGCGTGATTGTAATCGAGCCCATCGTACTTCACGTGAAGCGCGCACCTCAATCAATCGGAAATCAGGTCTTTCTTGCAATGCTGCGACTTCAGCAGGTGTTCGAATTGAATCAATGACGAGGTTCTCAACCTCCATATTTGCATCACGTAGCATTTCTGCAAGAATGGCAGGGCCATGCGCAGCACGCAATTCCCTTCCACCTGCAATCAGATTGTCACGATTGATTTCTTTTCCTTGTGATTTCAGATGTGTTCGAATTGAATCTGAACAGGAGGTTGAAGCGTAGCCATTGTCAACCAACCAGTCTACAACAGTGGTCTTGCCCGAAGCATTCCGACCCGTCAAGCCAAACCACATCGGGGCGAGGTCTACCTCCACCGTCCATGAGGCTTCCTAACCCCAAAAGCGGCGAGTCCTCGCATATTGAACTTCAGCTTCATGGATTGCTTTGAGCAATGAATCACGTTCAGATTCAGGGGGATATGCCCGCAATATTCTGGTTGCAGTGTCTTCCCCTACCCCTCTTGCCATGAGACAAAGGATCGCATCAACACCTCGATTTTTGACCATCTCAGCATTACGCATCATACGATTACGAACGTTGTCTTCGTCCGAAGCGATCCATTTGGCCAATTCATCCCCCAATCCTTCTCTTGCGACAGCGCGCATAGTCGCTTGACATATCGAACAGTTTTGATCAATACTAGGATATCTGGCAACTCGGAATCGAGAAGATGTTTTGCATCGCAAACAAATCATGACAACACGTTCATTCATTAGACGATTTTCAAGGCGTCGTCGCACCTCAATATTGGACCAATCTGGTAATTGCATATCTCGTTCTGAACGTGGTGAAACACCCAACGCACCAGGTGATTGTTGAGCAACTTTTACGATTCCATCTTGTATTGCATGAAGTAAATCGGTAGTCGCCTCCACATCCATTCGTTCACTGAACAATTTATCCAAGGCTTCATCCATCAATGGCGTATCCTTGTATCTCTGCGCAATTCCATGTAAATTCACCTTTCGAGGGTCGACCCCAGAACGCAAAACACCCATGACCTTGCAAACTTGAACCAGTCTCCAACGTAGTTGTCTTCCGTTTGGAACAGTTACACGTAGAATTGTCGATAGAGTTTCAGGTTTGGTTTCAGTCAACCACTTTACAACATGTGTTGCACGGAGGCCGGGTACCTGCAAACTGATTCGGTAAGGATCCACCAATACTCTACCCATTTGCCCTTCAATGGTTGAAGCCATTGCTTGTAAAAAGTGAGCCAATGTTTCGTTAATTCGACTTCCGTGGCATGAATGTACGATGATTGCATCCCGACGAGTTTCCACATCAAGAGTTCGTTCATCTGGCAGACTGCTGGAAGCATCAACATGCTCAACGATTTTATTCATCAATTTTGATAATGCATCTGGAGCCAATGGATAGTCTCCAATTTCGCATGATACAGGAGCACCTCCAATTCGATCCAGTCGCACCCCTTGTTCCATTTCCTCATTCTCTTCTCCCGTAGCCAATTCGCGAATGACTCTTCGTAATGCTCCAACTTCACGAGCAATTTGAGCGGGTACAGGTGGGAGTTCGCCACTCCATACGGGTGCTGAACCCCCAGAACCCACTGGAGCAACCAACAATTCTGTTTTCTCGGGATTTGCTTCGACAATTTCCCAGGTGCGCCCTACGATTACGAAACGTCTAGGGGCCCCATCAGTTTCTTCTCCTGAATTATTCAATGATAGAACAAATGCCTCATCCACAGACCCAATTGCCCGTCGTGAAACAACATCACGTACGGTATATCTCTGAGCGTCTGGAATCATCGAGAGGTGTTCTAGCATATACGAACGTGTTCTGGCACCTGCTGATGTCCATCCATCTTTGAGGTGCTTGGGTACCAACGTTCTCATTTTTTTGCGCCATTTTTCCAATTTCTCAATTGGCAGCCCTTCAATCTCATCTTTTGAAGGTCGTTCAGGTGGGAGTTTTGTCCCCTCTGCAAGTTTTCTCCATAACGAAGGAGCCCATTGTAATGGGTCTGATGATTCTGGATTTTCAACCAATTTCAAGAGCCATCGATCATCGAGAATACGTGCCAATTCTCGTGTATCAGTTTCTGTCCATTCACTGAAAATAGAAGTTCTCTGGAAAATTGTAGTTGTAGCAGCCAGTGGGACAATACCTTCGCAGAGCGTCATCATCACCATTTGGTTGGCTGCGACAACCCTTGGCATCCTTCGCCATTGGACACCTTCAATTTCGCCTGCAATAGCCCTTCGAGCAATTACAGCAGCCTCAGCGATATCATCAATTTCCCATGCAATCAAGTCACCTCTTCCAGTGCCTCCAAGAACGTGTTCAGCTCTTCCAAGGCGCTGTAGGAGTCGATCCACAGCACGTGGGGATTGAATTTGGTGAACATGACGAATGGCCCCTACATCAATTCCCAGTTCCAAACTGCTCGTGCATACCAACGCGTGCAATTCACCCAGTTGTAATCGGTTTTCCATTTCAGTTCTCAAATCCGTTGAAAGAGATCCGTGATGTATACCGATTTCCAAAGTCTCATCGAAGGTTGCCAGTCTATTGGCCACCGTTTCAGCAGCATTCCGGCTGTTGACAAATACAAGGGAGGGCGCATCAGCCTTGAGTCGCCCCGCGAGCATGCGTAAACTCGCCATTGCTTGTGGTGAGGTATTGTGTTCCAATGCGATTGCTTCATCTGCATCATCCGGTTGAGAACAAGTAATTCTGACTTCTGTATTACGAGGGGCATCTGCAAGAATTGCTTCCCCATGTTCAGGCGAGAGCCATCGTGCAACTTCAGAAGGGTTTCCGATTGTTGCAGATAGTCCAATTCTTTGGATGACTCTCTTTGCCATCTCCTCGATTCTTGTCATTCCAACAAGAAGTTGGGACCCTCTTTCGGAGGACGCCACTTCATGCACTTCGTCGACAATAATTGCTCGAACATTTTGCAAGTGACTTCTGAGTCGTTTACCAGTCAGCATGATTTGCAATGTTTCAGGAGTTGTCACCAGGAGGTGCGGTGGTTTTCGAGATTGGCGATTTCGTTCTGATTGGGACGTATCTCCATGTCGCAGCCCTACTTCCAAATCGACAACAGAGGCCAATCCACCCAAGCGCCGATCAATATCGCGATTGAGAGCCCGCAAGGGTGTGACATACAGAATTGACATTCGCCCCCAGTCTTGGGAATAACAAGCGGAGAGAATGGGCAGAACAGCAGCTTCAGTTTTACCCGATCCTGTTGGTGCAACAAGTACACGGTCGTGCCCCGAAAGAAGTGATTCTATCGCCTCTACTTGAATTGGAGTTGGTGTCCAACTTTGGGAGTTCAAATGCGCCCTAAGTGGTTCACAAAGGCCATCGTAAACTGACATACCCTCTCCCCCGTAAGGAGAGGGCGGGTTAGCGTCCATCTTCAATGCGCCGAATCATGGTAGGGATTATTCCCAACCATCCTCATCGTCATCATCTTCCCATTCGTCCTCTTCTTCATCTTCGTACAAGAGTTCATCATCATAGAGACTGGTTGAACCAGAGAGTGAGGTTTTCCATGTGATTGTGGCGATGACTGGAATCAGAATCAAAGCAAAAATGACACCAATCACTGTAAGTGGATTTTGCCTCCAACTATCGACCCATCCAAGGCCCCAGGAATATTCAACTGAGACTCCGGCAGACATCGAATTTCCTTCTTCATCAACTTCAATAATTTCATTTTCGGAGTCAACAATTACGGTGATTCTGTCAATACCTTTAGTCGCTGTCCAAGTGCTGATAATTCGATGCTCACCACCACTCGGTAATCCTGTGATTCTTACAGTGTCAATCACCTTTTCATCGGTGACAAATTGGACAGAGAATGATGATTCGGTCACACCACCAGTATTGGCAATAATTGTAGTGATTTCGATTTCCGTTCCTTCACTAAGAATATCCTGTTCCAATGTTACACTCTTAACGATAAGTTCAGCAACAGTTGCACCAAGGCGAACCCATGCAAGATTTTGATCAGAATCTAAATCCTCTCGCTCACGTACCGGATCACTTTCAGTATTCGCAGCCATAGGGAATTCATTTCCAGCTGCATCGTGACCCGTTACCCAGAATCCAATTTTGTAACCACTTCGGGGTGTGACAAGGCCATTACTGGTCAAGTCAACTTCTCCAATCCATTCTAGGTGCGTTTCATTCAATTGCATTGCGAGAGGTGAGATACCAGCCGCAATTGTTCTAGCATCATCACGCATTACCCAATTGACCCACTGGGGTGATTGACTGAATGCAGCACATCTGTCATCATCATCAACCAATACACATTCCTCCCAGCCAGAAAATCGGACGGGGAGTGAAGTCAAATCAGATGATGCGGAAATATCGATGACATTGACAGGAGCCAATCTGTGATGAATTCGTGGGGGTGTGTGATCGACTTGTAGTTGCAATGTGGTTGCGACGGTATCACGCGTCATATCCTCGCCACGACCTGGCACATTTCGAACTCCTGTGAGGAATGTTCGAGTTTCAGCACTTTGCAAGGTTGTTGCAGCAGTGAGGGGCACTTCTATACTGAAAGCGCCATCATCAGTCAAACTACCATCTGACCAATATTGTACGCCGTCGAACACCTCGACAGTGATACCGAGGTCATTTGGAGCAGGTACGTCACTGCTCTCATACACCACCCGTCCAGACCATCGTAGTCTGTCATCAGGTCGAACAGGCGTGGCGTCATCAAGAGGCCCAGTTCGAGGTTCGGCAACATCCTCTACAATGTATGTAGCCGCGTCTAGAACCAAATCATTCTCGACGCTGAATGTATGCTCAATAAATTCGATTCGAGTGGGCGAGGTTGATCCTAGTTCTTTGAATTCAAGAGCAAGGTCAGAGATATCTTCATCAGGCCAATCCCATGAGAATTGGAAATCAAATGTTGTTTGAATCCACGGCAAACCAGTATCGTTTGTTGTAACCATAGCTGAACTACTCGGTTTCAAAGTGATGTATTCGCTTTCTGATGACCAAACATCGGTTCTGCCATTGTAAGAAATTCGTTGTTGATCACGTTCCGGGTCAGGGCCTTCAAAGTCAAAAATCAATGCGATGTATTCGAAATCGATAATGCCGTTTGCATCCACAAGGCCTACAGAAATCGATTGGTCAGTTCCACTGTAAACATCCGCCCCATCGTCATGATCTTGCCAAACCAAACCGGTGAATACAGATGCCATGTCTTGACGGGTTCGATACGTAGACAAATCGTAGGAAAATCCTGGACCATCGGTTCCGATGATGAGATTACCAGCAGGGTCATGCCCAGATACGAAATATGAAACTCTTGCCATATTCGGATTTCGAGAATCATCAATCACCCCGAAGAATACTTTTTCTTCAGCCACGGTTGAATTGGTCATTGTCTGTGTTGCATATTCCTCTTCATCGGGCAATCCATTTCGATTCGTATCATGATCTGCTTCAACCCAATAATTGAGCGTGAGGGAATCGGGTTGCCCTACAGAATCAACGATGGTAACAGCAACTTGTTGTTCGGGAGAACTTGCTTCATAATCCCCATCAGCGGGCCAAGAATTGGTAATTTCTGGAGATGAATCATCGATTCTCATAGTACGCTGCCATGATTCATTAATCGGCATCACCTTGGTTGGATCCCGTACATTGTAAGCTTGAACTTCAAAGGTCACACCTTCTGGAATATCCATGTCAGGTACGGCAATAGAGATGAAAAATGTCCCATTTGGATTTGAATTGTCTTTCCAACTGGCCGAGACAAAATCACCTTGACTGTCCTTGCGTGCAACACGAACGTCGAATACTGAATTAAGTGGGGCGTCCTGTGTGCCTTCAAACCAAACTTGACCTTGGAAGTGAATCATTTCACCAGCGACAACCCAATCGCCATTTTGCACATCATCATTGACAACATCACCTTCGACATCGTGGACTGTAAACCATCCCAGTCCGTATGACTGATTGACGACAATATTTGCACTTGTACCAATCGTCGAAAGGGTAGTTGGTGAAAATCCATTATCATCAGTACAACTGATTCGCCAGCCGACGTTATTTTGTTCAGGGAAGTCATCTGTGACTCTAAACATCCAGTGAATCTCAAAGATGCCATTGGATAAATTTGTCCAAGTGCTACCTTGATCTGGAATAATCCAGTCTTCGGGGTCATCATCAACTAGAGTGCCATCTTCAGACCAGGAAAGTTTGGGCGCATCACTATTTGGAGTTGCAAGGAATGTCAATTCAGCATTGGTAATACTCAGGGCATTGTCTCCAATCACATGCCGAGTAACAATTTCGTAAGATTCTCCACGTTCGTGCAGGACCATACTTTCATCGTAATTGATGTCTAGATTCACAGTCACCATCGTATATTCAATTCGCATTGATTTGATTTCGACTTTACCTTGAGACGCTGAATGAATTTTCACACCAACAACTTCCGTTCCCGAACCTAATTGTGGCACGATACAATTGAAGGCAGATAGCAAATCATTGCCGCTCGAAGACTGCGCAGTAGTTCGACCTAAGAGCGTACCATCGTATTCCCATTCATATTCAGGGATGGTACAACCAATCGGTGTGGTAGAATCTGTATCATAAATATCAATCTTGATATCTTGCGGTGCATTCTCATAGATCGCAATATTGAGGTCATACAAGGTCGGAGTATACTGATTGGAAGTACCTGCATCCATATCGATACAAATCGAAAGATAGGACATCGACAATTGTGAGAATGAAATAACTGAACCAGAACTCGGGATGTTCACTCTATTTCCACTGGTGCAAGATGAACTGGTTCTGAAATAAATATCTAGGGAACTTCCACCAGGGGTCGATGCGTTCCACCAAACGGTTGCAGCATCAGGGGTAGAAGTCGATGAATATCGATAAGCCCTCAATTGGCCACTGGATGCATAGGTGGCGGCATAGGTTAGCCCCACCGTATCCAAGAGTGGTGCTGCAGAAGCAGTTCCATTGAGCCATGCGCGCCAACCCAAACTGTTTCCTGCATTCGTGAATGTGATTGTTTGACCTGCACTGTTAGCCCGCTTCCAAGTGGTACCTCCATCATTGGTTACTTCGAAATCGACTGAGGTACCCGTTGGTTCCCATGTGATTGCAACTCCGATTGAAAGTTCGCTAATAGAACGAGCAAGGGTCTGCATGCTCGATGTAATCGTCGCACTGTTCGCTGTCGGAGTCCCCATCCAATCAGATGAACCTTGGCCCCGCATCGTAATTTTGCGCATGGTCGTGGCACTAGGGCAATAGGATGTTACTGATGCATACATACAGGTTGTGGCCAATTCACCATCGATATTTTCGATTCCCATGGTTGCGTAAGAACTGGGGAATTCGCCTTGTAATTCTGGCCAATTTGAGCGTTGGTGATAGACGTTCATCCATGATACACGATCTGCATCACAATAGGTGGTGTATGCGTAATAGTAACAGTACACATTCACTGAAATTCTCGGCATTTGAACATCTAACCCAGCAGGTCTAGCATAGGAGTTGAGATTCGTTTGACTTCCAGAGGGGGAGATGATTCCCAGACTCCAAGTTTGTAGAGCGATATTTGGTTGACTTCGACTCACTTCCCACAAATCGATACTATATTGATTGGTCAAACGAACCCGTTGTACGACGTACATTTTGTTGGTATCCGGGTCAATGGAAACACCCCCTACTTCGAGGACAGTCCACGATCTCTCACACTTGTATATCAGCGAACTTCCAGAGTGAGTCACTGACCACTTCGTAATCGCAGAGTAGGATGTACTTGTGTAGAAAGAAGTCATCCAAACGATTCCATCACCATC
>JAQXFF010000225.1 GCA_029250425.1 Candidatus Thalassarchaeaceae archaeon
CACCTACTTCGCAGGACTGATTCAGATGCAACCTAGATCACCCTCAGCACCGGCTGGCGAACCAGGTCCATTGGATGAAGAAACCCATGCACGTGTTCTTGATCATCAACCCAGTGGAATGATTCAATGCATTTCTGAAAAGGGATTGTATTTGATTCGCATCCGTGCAACAGCAGGTGGTACGTCACATCCCCCAGGTACATTGATTGAACTTGAGGGTGCAAATGTTCTCGGTACAACTCGTCATCGAGACTTGTCGGTTATGGCACAGTCGGAACTTCATGAAGTTGTCAAATCCATGCTATCTGATAACCCCGAAGTTTGTTTGTCATTCTACAACCGAGCCGGGAATTTAACACTCAAGATGCATGCATTCCAACTATTACCTGGAATTGGAAATTCAAAGGCCATATCCATGGTTGAAACTCGCGGTCGAACTGGTTGGGAAACGATTGCTTCGCTAGATGAAGCATGCCAAATCGATGCCGCTGATTTACTTGCAGACCGATTGTGTCAAGAAATTGTAGACCCACACATGACACCAAACCTTCTCGATTTGCTGATTCGTGCGTGAGGGATTTCAGTGGAGCGCGACGCGCGCTTTCTTGTAGATTTACACCGTGATCTCCATCAAGTAAATCGTGAATTGGGACAACATTACTTGGTAGACACATCGGTTCTCAATGCATCGATTGAGATGGCAGGAGATCTTTCATCCAAACACGTTCTAGAAATTGGATGTGGTCCTGGTTCACTTACGCACCATCTTCTTCGTGCGGGCGCGCGCGTAAGTGCCATTGAAATTGACACAGGTTCTTTGGAACATATGCAACATCATTTCGACGAAGAAATTGAAGATGACCAATTGAATCTGATTGAAGGAGACGCATTGGTTGTTGAATGGCCAAAGGATGTCGATGCAATTGTGGCCAATATTCCATATCAAATTTCCAGTCCATTGCTAGAACGAATGCAACGCGAAGTTAGAACAATTCCAGCAGTACTATTGGTTCAGGAAGAATTTGCTGAGCGAATGGTGATGGCCATACCTCCTCTTGACAGAGGTCCCCTAGGTCTCTCATTGTGGCTTGATTATGATATGGAAATAGGGCGAAGAGTCCCACCTTCCTGTTTTTCACCGCAACCACGGGTCACATCTTGTTTGATTCGCCTTGAGCCCATTGATCGTTTAGCATCATTGAATAATACCGTCGATCGACGTATGTTTAGACAAATGACATCTCAATGTTTTACGGATCGTCGACGAAAATTACGCAATCTATTGAAAAAACCTCCACGCCGTCTTTCTAGAATCCCAGGATGGCATCGTGATCGTTGGCAGAAAGCAATTCGTTCGTTGCAGGAACACCCATTGATGGATGAGCGACCCGATATGCTAGAACCTGAGGATTGGTTGGAGATTTGCACGTTGATATCCATGTTTGAGATATGAAAAGGAACGCATACGACAACGAGTTGATAGGGGAGCCTCCTTTCGGCTGGACAGAGTGGGCAATGTGCTGAGGCAGGGCCTGCGGCCTGAATTCCGTGACTTCAAGTAGGTCGCGATGCACTGAAACTACTCCCGGGGGAATTGGAATGGCAAAGAAAGACACCTACCTGGCGCTATTGCGTCGTGGCGTTGATGAGACCACTGCAATGACTCTTGCAGATTCTGGTCTTAAAATTGGAGAGATCAAGAAACTCGACAAAGATCAACTTGTACAAAATTATGGACTCAAAGCAGAAATCGCGAGGTCGGTCTTAGAAGTTCTTCA
>JAQXFF010000236.1 GCA_029250425.1 Candidatus Thalassarchaeaceae archaeon
TGTTGATGGATTTTAGCGATGTTTCCGCAATCCTCAAGGAACACATACACGATGTTGTAGATCATGCATTCGTGGTATACTCAGGGGATGAAGATGCGCGTACCGCGCTCGCGATGATGGGGCCGCAACATCGAACTGTCATTGTCGACTTCATTCCCACAGCAGAAAATCTAGCAAAATGGGCTTTTGAGCAAATTGAATCACACATACAGAGCGCATACGGCAATCAACTTCGCCTGATAGCAATGCATGTCCGTGAGACTCCCAAATCTTGGGCATCCTGGTCTAAGTAGTGCATCAGCAATCTTCATTCCGCATCGCTTTCGCAGCTGTATCAAGGAGACCAAGGAGGCGATGAGCCTCGTCATCTGTAGGCATGCCACGTAGAATCACGCGACTCAGTGTGTCTGCTGCGGACACCTTCTGATCTTCACGCTTGGATGATGCATTGGCAATTTCCTCAGAACGTCGCCTAATTTCCCGCTTCAATTCAGGATTTAGCAAACGCTCAATGTGTACTGTCTTTGGTAGTGACTGGTCATTACCGACCTTCGGTAAAAGTGTCTGAAACCATTCGTAACAAACAATGGCGACTGTGTGACTCAAGTTTAGGATTGGATAACCTTCCCAAGTTGGTATTGTAAGCATCAAATCGCATAATCTCAACTCATCTTGTGTCAAACCCATTCCTTCAGGACCAAACACAATTGCAACCTTGCCTTCGACTTGTGAAAGACGCTCACCCATTTCTGCTGGAAGTAAGAAATGTCGGAACAATACTTTGTCACCAAGTTCGCGTTTCCCACTTGTACCAATCACTAGATTGATGTCATCAAAACATGAAGCCCAATCTTGATGAACTTGACAATCGTCAATAACACTCTGTGCGTGTTTGGCGCGATTGCGTGTTTCATCGGTAAATTCACCATCATGTCGCAATATGCGCAACTCGTGAAGGCCGAAGTTTCTCAGGCAACGCGCCACAGCACCAATATTACCCTCGAATTGGGGCTCTACAAGTACGATAACAAGTTCACAATTCCATTGTGGGTGTGGGATTATCGAGTGATTGCCCATATTCAATCCCCAAACGAATTGATGACATTGTCGGGAACTTGTTCATACAGAAACATCATCCATCCTGCACCTCTTTCTTGGTCAGGCATAGGGTATGAGAATCTCAGGAACCCATTCAACTTGAGGTGACTCATGAAATCTAGCAACACTTGTCGCTGAGAGTGATGTACATGTCCAATCTCGCCGGATTGATCGACCTCGGGGGCCGACATAATCGAACCTCAGTCCTGCCGGCGCTGCATGTATCGAGTGACATAGCCGGCAATCCAATTGCGCATGCGTTTGTTGTCTACATCGGTGTATTCTGCAACGAGAGCTTTGTTGTGGTCGAAATCAGCATTAAATTGATCTCTATATTCTTCACAAAGCCGGATGGCTCGAATCTTAATGAATGACGGTCGGATATTGCCCATTATATTCACTCCTCAACAAGTTTGACTTCGATTGGGAATCCTTCTTCCCTGGTTACAACGAGGCGAATCTTTCGTGGGGGCTTTTGAATCCCCCTTGCCCAAATAGCATGGTTTACGGCCTCATCAATCCACAATTCTTCATCTTCAGTGACCTTCATGTGACGAGTGACGTGCTTGCGAATCTCCTTCATTGCGCGCGCGGCTCTCTGCGTACGTGGAACCGCCCAAGCAGCACGGAGTGGGACAACCATTTCTTTGGATTCAGCCATTATTATTCCTCCATTCAGCGTTGTAGTTTACTGCGTCGCCAGTGGTGACGCTTTGGATGAGTGGTGACCTTTCGATTTGTTCGCATCATGACCCAGACAGGTACACGACGGTTTTGCTTGGTCACCTTATTGAGGCGCTTCTTCTTGGCGTACGGTTTGTTTCGCGACATATTGGCCACCTCAAATTCGACGAATTGTTGTCTCCCGACGGTTGCTTTCAAGGCCCTGAAGAATGCGCTTGAGCATCTCCTCATCGACTGGAATATTAATTCGGTTGGCCTGATGTAATGTGAAAAGATGTTTCTTGACTGTGCTAGCGAGTTCAGGGTGGCCCAATTCTACACGTGCCAATCGATCTCTTGCTTCTGGTGTCAAAATTGTACGCATTGCAGCGGCAATGATGTTAGCTTCTTCTTCAGCGGCTGCTTCAATTGATTCAGTTTGCATTTGCTGCTCTGCTTGGGCTTCCAACTGCTGTTGAATCTCTGACTGACGTGCTGCACGTATCTGTGCAAGTTCATCATCAGCAACAGACATCGTTTCACCCACAGTCTCCTCTCCATCAGTACTTGCCGAGACCTGGATATTCAGCCTCAGCATTTGGACGAACTTCATGTGCAACAGCATCAAGCAACTTTTGGCCCTCTGATGTTAGAATTCGACCCATGTTTACAGTTCCAGCCGCATTTCGGCGAACGGTGACTAAGCCAGCATCTTCGAGTTGTTGTAATGATGTGCGAATAACATGGCGGCTTCCGGCAGTCGCACGATTTGGTGCCGAACCACGGTTTTTGGGGCCGCCAAAGGCCTGTGAAAGGTGGTTCACACCAATGGGACCCAATCGTCCTACCTTTCGTAGAATCGCAGCACTGCGGAGGTGCCACCAGTTGCTTTGAACAGGTGGCCGTTCTTTATGTGCACCAGTCTTCACATAATCGGCCCATTCGGGTTGATTGATTCCATCTATGGCCTCCAAGCGATCGGCAAGAGCCGGTATGAGGAAGTTGGCTGGGATATCGTAAAACGTGGTCATGAGAGCCACCTAAGCAAGTCGCCGACTTGCCCCCCATATTTAACGCTGACCGCCCACCTACGGTGGGGTAACTGTCCAGGTGATGCAGCCAAGGTTCAAGCGGTGCTTCTAGGTCGGCGTTTTGATGAAGAAGGCCTTGGCCCAAAATCCGAACATGCTTCGGACCATGATTGGACTTGGTTTGACCCTCATTTTAATTCTCTCATATGCTGTATACGGCGCTACAATTGATTCATCATACTATCTATATCACACGACCAATGAAAGTGTTGAACACGACCCAATGAATCAAGGAATGACAGATGACAATACGACACAAACATGGACTTTCTCTACCAATCGTTCTACGACTTGGCTAAATGTGACTTTTGCTGGCGCAGAACAGAATGATGTGATTTCCATTGCTGTTTCTGATGGTGTTTGGTATCATCATGAAATGCTGGGCAGCGAAGACGCAGTGCGTTTTAGTTGTCGCCAAACAAATGATCAAGAGTTCGAAGAGTACAATGTTTGCAAGGCAGCGCAGGAACACAGTGTCACGGTTCAACAAACTGGCACCATTACACTACGCGGGATTGTTTCACCTGAATTACCCATGGGTGGGTTGGGTAGTCTCTACGCAGATTCATTGGAAGAAGCAGAAATTGATTCGTCAGATTTGATTGCTGCACACAACGGCACGAGAATTTGGACCATTACTCTCGAAAGTAGTGATGCAATTCACCCCTCAGAATATTCACCATTGATTCAATCCACATCTCATGAACTGGAAAATGTCGAAGCGTTCGAAGTAAATCCTATGACTGAAATGCTGTGGTCAATTTCAGCCCTGATTGGGTGCTTTGCCATCGCCCTTGTAATCCCGTTGACAATTTATTTAGCAGCACAGGCAAAGGAACGTCGTGAAGAGCGGATTCGCAAAGATGCATTGGAACAAACAACCGATAATCAGTAAGCCAGTATGCAGACCGGTATCTTGATGAGTTCAAGAGAAAGGTGGGATTTGATGCGCGTGTGGAACACCTCCAATCAATCCGCCGTTCGGGCCGCGATTATACTGGTTGTTCTATTGTTGGTTTCCACTTTACCTGTCACACACGCAACACAGGGTAGGGCAGGGCCAGATATTGCACCCACTGCTGCTGCTGTGACGTATGTCAGCAGTACAGATCACAGCAATCATGCTGCACTTTCGTCCCAAGACCCATCTTCCATCGGCATGAATAGACCTGCGGATTTGTGGATAATTGATGGCATGCTAGGGTTGCCACAACGAATTGAAGTGACTGTCGAAAATCAAGGTGATGCTGCCGCTGGTAGTTTCAATGTCGACGTGGAAATTTTGCACGATGAATATTCTGATTTTATCCTTCACTCATTTCGTGGGTCAGTGAATTCATTAAATGCTGGAGGAAGTGCGACAGTCACCACAACATGGACGCCGGATTATAGTGGAAACCATACCATCCGTGTGACGAGTTTGCTCGCAAATGATGCAAATTCAAACAATGATGTCGGTACTCGAAGTTTGACCATCGGGAATATCTACGATCGTGCTGAAGTGTCGGGTTCCTGGTCATTGGGGAATAATTGGTATGTATCCAATGAAGCATCACTTAGTGGTGAAAATTCATTCCACGTAGGTGGGTCAACATCTTCTTCCAACTATGGGAACAACTGGGACACATCTCTGACCAGTTCAATCATTGATACATCTGATGCCCACCCAACCCCCTCCCGAGGATTTGGAGTCGGATTTTTCTACACTGGTGAGGCTGTAGATACAGATGGATATGATATCGATGTCTGGAATGGAAACAGTTGGCAACGAATCACAACTACTGTCACGAGCAGTGTTGATACTGATTTTAGCACAACCAGTGGGAGTAGTTGGTTGATAAATCTCAACACAGTGAATGGAAATGGCGTACCATGGTGGAACATACCCGCATCGGCAATGAATTCTCAGTTCAAATACCGCATCAATTTTCATTCAAGTAATTCGGGGACCTCGATTGGTTACTGGTTCGAAGATATTGTCATGTTTTACGATCAGAAAGCACGTGCCGAGGAATACATCATTTCTGCAAGTTCGGGCACAAATGGACATGCACAAGCTGGACAATGGGCTGAAACAACAATCAGTCTTTCAAATTCTGGAAATCTTTCAGACGCAGTCACACTTGGAGTCCCAAATCTACCCAATGGATGGAATCATCGATTCCAACACTTGACGGGGTCACAAATACATGAGGGGGTCAAAATTGACCTCGCAAAAGGTGAAACTCGAACTGTGAAACTCCTTGTCCAACCGCCTGCCGGTTCACCAATGGGTTCTACAAATGTCAATGTTCTAGTCCAAAGTAGTGAGCCATCAGTTACGGCTACGACAAGTGCTTCATTTACAGTAGACCCAGGTTACCAACCCGGTTGGGTTGAACAAGACCCAGGATTCCCATGTGCACCGGGAAATGCTTGTGATTTTGGAATCACCCTTCGCAACGATGGAGATGGCCAGGATACTTTTTCACTTTCTTCATCAGAAGTTCTGAGTCAAGACGGTTGGACCTTTGGGCTCAAATGGGATCAACCAACCATGGTCACAATTCCTCAAGCAGGCACTGAAACTGTCATGATTACTGCCAATCTAGCACAAGATGCAATGCCCGGAATGAGGGCGAATTCTGCTTTCACTGCCATCAGTCAAGCAGACCCAAATAAGGTATCCACTATGCGAGCCAATGTTACAGCTTCAATGGTTTCCAATGGTGGTGTCGGAGTCAGTTCTCTTGATTCGCCTACGGACGGATGGTGGATTTCCCCAGATGAATCAATCACTGTGCCCTTCACAATTTGGAACAATGCAACACAACAGGATAGTTACATATTTTCGTTTGATACAACTGGAGTTTTTGGCTGGACTATTGAATTGTTATCCAGTGATACAGTCATTATTGGGCCCGGCGGCAATGCCCGGGTTTTGGTTTCATTTACTGCACCTGAAAACGCTCAAGCAAATGATCCTGCACCGATTGTAACGCCACATATCACATCTACCGAATCCGGGATGACTGGAACTGAAAATGCATTTTCAGGCATACGTGTGAGGCAATTACACGATGTTACAATTTCAATGAATGCGCCTGAAATGGATATTGTGCCTGGCCTGCCCAATGAAATACCGTTTGAAGTGGAAAATCTCGGAAACGGGGCGGAAAATATTGTCTTCAATTTACAAGGCTCAATGGGATGGAATTGGTGGGTTGAATTCAACAGTGCCATTGTCACTGGGCCGTTGAGTTTGTCTACGGTATATGACGGGAATAGTGCCGCATTGGGCACGCTTTGGATTAATGTACCCGGCAACGAAGAACCTGGGCAAGTTTTCGAACTGACATTTTCAGCATCGCCGATTGAAGGTGAGGATGCAAGTCCAGAAGATGCGACATTTTCATGGCAATACAGAACACAGATGACGGCAATACCGGATATTACTGATTTCGAATCCGATGAGGTGTCTCTTTGGCTGGGACAAAGTCAATCCTGGACGTTATCCCTTCAGAATTCTGGCAACACCTATGACAACAGTTTACGCTTGCGGGTGACATCAGACAAGAATGTGCCCGGCATGATTGTGCAAGCTGTTACATCTCGTGGCACTGGGCAACTCAATGGTTGGATCGATGTGCCAATGGGTCCTGGTGGAGTTGAAGAAGTTATGATCGTTTTCGAATCATTGAGCAATTTCCCATTGGGTGAAGCCATCCGAATTATCATTGAAGTAGAAGGGGGCCAAATCACGAATCAAGATACGATTCAAACTCTTGCCACCGATATACTCGTTATTGTCGATCAAAAACGAAGTGTCAATGCAATTTGGAACCTCGATGCAAGCAAGCAATTTAATGCAGGCGAAATGTACACATTCCAGATTAACATCACAACAGATTCCACAATGCCTGTTACACTTACTCTGAACAGCACAGTGCCAGAATCAGTGTTCCTAGATTGCCGACCTCGAACTCAGGAGGGGGATGTCGTATTGTTCATGCCTGAGTCGAGTCCAGGCCCTGCTCAAACAGCAACGCTAGATTGTGATATTTCTCTTGAAGCCGATGAGAGGGAACGGACTGTCTTCTTCGAGGTTACTGATGAACGAGGGGATTTGGTTTGGTCGAGTGGTACAATACATCTCAAAACAAAGCAGGTCGAAGAATCGGGTGGATTTGCTGGTTTTGGAAGCGCTACATTGGTAGTCGGTGGATTGATTGGAGGAGTTGCATTCATTGGATTCTTCATTTACATGACCACTCTAATTATCCGACGACGTCGTACATTGGATGAGATTGAAGATTTAGACGAAGATACGGAAATTGAAACATATGGAGCATCCGCTGAATCTACTGTAGTAGCACAACAAGCCCCAGTTGCACAGGTCCCCAATCAATCAGCACCCGGGCCAATGCCTGGTGCGCCCGGACCCATGCCTGCAGCAGCAGTAACACCTACTCCTCAAATTGCAGTAGAGCCGGTTCCAGAACCATCTCCAGCCGATTATTCGGATGAGCAATTACGAGCATCAGGTTGGAATGATGCCCAAATTCAAGAGTTGCGCGGCGTGTCAACAGTAACGGTGACAAATGCATTCGGTGCATTAGATACCTCACCACTGCCAGAGGAAACTAGTGTCGACACAACTTCGTTACCGGCATTCAATTGTATCGTCACAGGAAATGTCCTAACAACTGCAGATGCATGGTGGCAATGTGGAGGCTGTGGAGGATTTGCTGCATCAAATGCAATCGCACAGTACAGTCATTGCCCAGCCTGTAATTTGGCTCGATGATTATTCCCAATCCAGACCTAATTTTTCGTCTGGCGGTGGTAATTCACCACTCGGGTCTTGCCCTGGACCTTGATCCCAATCGCCTTCAAACGGATTCTTTGACATGCCGATTAATCCCAAATGATTGAAGCGTGTTAGCGCTGCTTCAGTTCTCTCAATAACCGGTGAAATTCTTTCATGGAATGTAGAGTCCATCAACTCGCAAATTTCCTCGAAATTTCGAGTACCATCACAAAGTTCCCATAACAGACTATTCATGTCATCCAAGGGCCGACGAAGTTCTTTGGGAGCGCGAAATATGCGAGCTAACATTCCTTCAAATCGTCTAAATCGCTTTGGATGGCGAATGACGATGAAACGACCTGTGACGCCCGATAATTCAGGGTGTGGACCTGCTGCACCTCGACGCCCCCACCAAACGGGCAAACGTATGGGGTAGGCGCCACTAATTTCACTCATAATATCCCTCAGATGTCCATTGTTAAAGTCCAGCCTAGTAATGATAGCATGCACGCGATTCCCGAAAAAGCACAAAAGCGCATTAAATCATCTCTTTCGGTAAAATTTCGGAGATACCATGTGGACACTCCAAGGATTGAGCACGCTGATAGTAGCAGCCACCAC